>CAINEA010000662.1 GCA_903847525.1 uncultured Acetobacteraceae bacterium
GGTTCTAAGGGCTTGCCCTTAGCGGGGTCCAGGGGCAGAGCCCCTGGCCTTCTTCACTCCGCCGCCATCTGGCGCAGATCGCGAGATTCGGCCAGCGACACCGGAATGTCGCCATCGAACGGGCTGTTCAGGCCGAGTTTCTTGCCGTATTCGCGCAGCTGCGGCATGACGTCCTGGCCCAGCAGGCGGATGCAGGTCTTGGCGTCCTCTACCGAAACGTTTCCGTCATTGCCCCAGAAGGCCATGATGCCCGGGCGGGTTTCTTCCATGATGTATTTCAGCTTCGCCACCACCGTATCGGGGGTGCCGCAGATGATCATCATATTCTCGCGCTGTTCCTCGAAGGTCGGGTTGCCGCGCGGGCTGATGGCGC
Source organism: uncultured Acetobacteraceae bacterium (assembly GCA_903847525.1). Classification (GTDB taxonomy): domain Bacteria; phylum Pseudomonadota; class Alphaproteobacteria; order Acetobacterales; family Acetobacteraceae; genus PALSA-911. Next base: position 374 of record CAINEA010000662.1, read on the forward strand.
GGCCGGTGGCGAATTCGACGAAGCCTCGGCGCTGGGTGGGGGAGAAATAGCCGGACGGGCTGGACCAGACGGGGTGCGCCAGGCCGGTGAACTCGCCCTGCATCCACAGGAACTTCTTGGCGTTCTCGACCGCTTTTTCCTCGGTGTCCGACACATGCACGCGGATAAGGTAGCCGCGGTTTTCCGGGCCCGGGGTGTAGCCGACCTCAGCCGCCGCCGCGTCGTAGGTTTCCCAGATCTTCTTCGTCGCCTCGACCGAGGTGTTGAGACAGATATAGGGATAGCGGTGCTTGGCGGTCCAGATGACGGTTTCCTTGGACAGCACGCCGGGGATCCAGATCCGCGGATGCGGCTTCTGCAGCGGCACAACCCAGGGGTTCACGACGCGGTGCTGGTAGTGCGTGCCTTCCCAGCGGAACGGGCCGGGCTGGCTCCAGGTCTTCACGATCAGGTCGTGCGCCTCCTCGAACCGCTCGCGGTTGAAGGCCGGGTTGACGCCGGTGGCGAGCTGTTCCTGGCCGCCGCCGCGCACGAAGCCGGAGACGAGGCGGCCCTTGGAGATCATGTCGATCATGCCGAGTTCTTCGGCCAGGCGCACGGGGTTGTCGGCGAGCGGCAGCGGGTTGCCGAGGATGACAATCTTCACACGTTTGGTGACGGCGGCGAGGATGGAGGCGAAGACATTGGTCTTTGCCTGCATGCAGAACGGAGCGTTGTGGTGCTCGTTGAGCATGATGCCATCGACGCCCATTTCCTCGGCGTAGATGTATTGCTCCAGGTATTCGTTGTAGAGGCGGCTGCCTTCGACGGGGTCGAAGTGCTTGTTGGAGAACATCAGCGCGGTAGAACCGAACTTCAAACCCTCGTTCGGGTCGTAAGCGGACATCGGCTGTTCGGTGAAGTACATCAGATGCATGGCTACTCTCCCTGGTGGAGTATTGGCTTGTGGCTTCTTGTTTTCATTTGTTCACAAACGAGGCGACCAGCCCGGCGAGTACCGCCGGCTGTTCCATGTCGACGCAGTGGCCGGAGTTTTTGACGGTTTCAGTGCGGGCGCTGCGCAGGGCCGCGGCGTACTGGTCCTGCACGCAATGGGGCACGATCTTGTCGTCGTCGCCCCAGACCACGAGGGCGGGGATGCGGACTCCGCCGAGCAGATGCGGCAGGGTCTGGCTGTACATGTAGGGCTTCCAGGCGGTGCGGAAGCTCATTTCACGGCAGATGTCCCACTGTTCCAACTGGTCGGTCGTGACATCGCCGAAGACCCGGGTGAAGGCGGCGGGATCGTGAAAGCCCAGCTTGGCGTAGTCGATATAGCTGACCAGGGCCTGGTCGGCGATGAATCCTTCGGCCGGCTTGATGCCCATCGCACCGACAAGGATCAGCCGGTGATAGGCGTTGGGCGCCTGGCTTGCCATTTCCGCGGCGATCCAGCCGCCGAAGCCGAGGCCGACGACGGAGGCGTCGGTGATGCCAAGATCGGCCAGCAGCCAGGCATAGATCGCGGCGATGTCGCGCGGGCTGCGCAGCCAGGCCGGACGATCGACGGAGCGGCCCCAGCCGGGATGATGCGGAACCAGGACCTCGAAACTCTGCGCCAGTTCATCGTAGAAAGGCAGGCGGTCCGGGGCGCCGAAATCGTGATGCAGCACCAGGATCTTCTTGCCGCTGCCGGCGCGCGACAGGTGCACTTTGACGCCGGCCAATTCCAGCATCGAGTCGGTCCAGTTCACACTCGTCATCTTCGTTCCTCTCTCGTGCCCTATACTGGGCATGCCCTATGCCGGACACTTTGTTTCGGAATGGCGCCGACCGGTCGGTGTGTTGGGCTCACCTCGCGGCAGGCCGATACTCGGGATCGAGGATACTCACGGGTAGATTGGCTTGTCCATCGGTCGGGTGGTGACGGTTCGGTCACCAGATGCGGCCGGAATGGATCAGACCACTTCCTGCGGACGCAGCCTGCACCACTCCGCTTCCGTGCCCCACTCCATCTGCACGGTCGCATGGCCGATGCCAAATCGCTTCCGCAGTTCGGCTGCAACTTCATGCGGGCGGGTGGCGGGAAGATCGGTATCGTCCAAAGCGGCATGGACCAGATGCACGGTCAGCGCCGCCTCCGTGGTGCTCAGGCCCCAGATATGGAGATCATGCACTTCGCTGACGCCGGGCAGGCTGGCCAAATAGGACTGCACGGCACTTTCCTCAATGCCGGCCGGCACATGGTCCAGCACCAGGGAAACCGCTTCCCGGAGCAGCCCCCAGGTACCGACGGCGATGACCGCGACGATCGCCAGGCTGGTGAACGGATCGAGCCACAGCCAGCCGGTCAGCATGATCAACCCGGCCGAGACGACGACACCGAACGAGACGGCGGCGTCCGCGACCATATGCGCGTATGTGGCACGTAGATTGAGGTCGCCCGCGCGTCCGCGCATGAAAAGCAGCGCGGTGGCGCCGTTGATCGCGATGCCGACACCCGCCACCAGCATAACCGTCCATCCGCCCACCGGCTCGGGGTGCAGGAAGCGCTGCACTGCCTCCAGCCCAATGGCGCCGATGCTGACCAGCAGGATGGCGGCATTGGCCAGCGAGGCCAGGATAGTCGTGCGGCCCCAGCCATAAGTACGCCGGGCGCTCGGCGGCATGCGGGTCAGCACCGCGGCGCCCCAGGCCAGCAGCAGGCCGAGCACGTCGCCGAGATTATGCGTGGCGTCGGCGATCAGCGCGACCGAGTTCGCCGCAAACCCGTAGAACATCTCGACGACGACAAATACGCTGTTGAGCGCGACGCCGATGGCGAAGGCGCGGTCATGCGACACCGGGCCATGATGATGGCCCGAGCCATGGCTGTGCCCATGTCCTTGCGAGTGTCCGTGCGAGTGCCCGGCGGCATGCCCGTGATCGTGGTCGTGATGTTCGTCATGATCCGCGGGGGCCGCATGGTCCTGCCCGGCATGGTCATGCTCGCCGTGCTTCACATCCATTGGTTCACGCCCTTCTGCGGCCGACCGGCTAGGCCATGACACTGGTCTAAGGCCAGCCTAGCGCAATCGAATGGATGCCGCATCCGGCAACACGCCACAAAACGCGTCGGGCCAGGTAGAACGGCCAGACAAAAGGAAACGAGCCCGCCATGGGCGTCACGACATCCCCGCCCCAAACAAGCGGCCTGGCGCGGCGTTGCGCCAGCATTGTGGGTGTTACCGATCTGTTCTGCGGCACCGCCGCCCGGTTCTACCGGCTGAGTGAGATTGCCTGGGCGAGATCGCCTGAGCGGGCCATTCACCGAATGGGTTGCCTTGGCGGGCTATATCGGCCACGAACCGCGCGACGGCTGGCCATCATGAGGACCTTAATACGATGAGTTTGCTCCACGCCCTGATCATCGCCATCCTGCAAGGGGCTACGGAGTTGTTCCCGGTAAGCTCGCTCGGCCACGCAGTGGTGCTACCGGCCCTGGTGAGTTGGGCGATCGACCAGAAATCTGCCGCCTTCCTGCCGTTCCTGGTCATGTTGCACACCGGCACTGCCGTGGCGCTATTGGTCTATTTCTGGCGCGACTGGTGGGCGCTCGCTGTCGGAGTGCTTGGGCTGACGACAGCCCACAAGGTCGCAGAGTCCCGGCGGGTGCTGCCCTTGATCATCATCGCCACCATTCCCGCGGTGATCATCGGCTTTACGCTGGAGAAATTCGTCCGCGGTCTTTTCGGCTCCCCGACGATTGCGGCCATCTGTCTGGTGGTAAACGGCTGCATATTGATGTTCGGCGAGAAATTGCGCGGGCGCGGCGGCCATCGCCCATTGTCCAGCCTGACCAGGCTCGACGCGCTGATCATCGGCTTCTGGCAATGCCTTGCCCTGATCCCTGGCATCTCCCGCTCGGGAACGACCATGGTCGGCGGGCTGCTGCGCGGCGTGGACCATGCCGGATCCGCCCATTTTTCCTTCCTGATCGCCACCCCGATCATCATGGGCGCCACGGTCCTGGAAGTGCCGAAGCTGCTGCACGCGGATGTCCCCGCGGGCGTTTTCGAGATTTCGGCCATTGCCGCGGTGGTGGCCGGCCTCACGGCCTATGCCAGCACCTGGTTCCTGATGCGGCATTTCCGCAGGCACGATTCCTGGGCACTGACCCCGTTCGCGATCTATTGCGTGGTGGCCGGCCTCGGCAGCCTGGCGTTCCTGAGACTAGGCTAGGCCCTTCGCTTCCGCCAAGCGCATCCCTCCCCACAGATCCTTCACGATGAGCACGCAGATGACCGATACCGCCGCCAAAACCACCGGTGGGCCCCTGGCTGGCATCCGGGTCATTGACCTGACGACGGTCGTGCTGGGGCCGTTCGGCACGCAGTTGCTCGGCGACCTGGGTGCCGACGTGATCAAGGTCGAGATCCCCGCCGGCGACACGACGCGCGAGATCGGTCCCAGCCGCACCCGGGGAATGGGATCGTATTTCGCCAACCTGAACCGCAACAAGCGCAGCATCGTGCTGGACCTGAAGCGCAAGCCGGCGATGGATGCGCTGTGGCGGCTGATCGAGGGCGCGGACGTGTTCGTGCACAACATGCGCATCAGCGCCGCGGATCGGCTCGGCCTCGGCTATGCCGCCATGGCGGCGCGCAACCCGCGCATCATTCACGCCTGCGCCACCGGCTTCCGCCAGGGCAGTTCGGCGCAGGAGAGCCCGGCCTATGACGATCTGATCCAGGGCCTGAGCGGCATGGCGGCCCTGAACGCCGGGCCGGACGGCGCCCCCCGCTACTTCCCCACCGTGGCCGCCGACAAGCTGACCGGGCACGTTCTCGCCTCGATGATCGGCATGGCGCTGTTTCATCGCGAGCGCACCGGCCAGGGCCAGGAAGTGCACGTGCCGATGATGGAGACGATGCTGAATTTCATGCTCGTCGAGCACCTCTGGTACGGCACGCTGAACGAACCCGAGAAAGGCCTGGGCTACCCGCGCATGCTGACGCCGCACCGCCGGCCGTTCGAAACGAAAGATGGGTATCTCTGCGTCATCGCGGTATCGGACGTGCAGTTCACCAAGATCTTCACGGCGATGGGCCAGCCGGAGCTCATGCAGGACCCCCGATTCTGCTCGGTCTACGCGCGCGGACAGAACGCCGATGCGGTGTACGGCGCGCTGGCGGACGGCCTGAAGACAAAAACCACGGCCGAATGGTCGGCGGCACTGACCGCGGCCGACATTCCGAACGGGCCGGCCAATTCATTGCCGGCGCTGCTGCAGGATGCCTACCTAAAGGAGACCGGCTTCTTCCAGCCGACCCAGCACCCGGTTGAAGGCGAAGTGCTGGTGACCGCCATTCCGGCCCGGTTCTCGGCCAGCCCGCCGGAAATCCGCCGGCTGTGGCCGACGCTCGGCGAGCACACCGAGGAAGTGCTGCGCGAGGCCGGCTACTCCGACGCGGAGATCGGCACGATCAAAGGCGTCTGACGCGGCGCGTTGCGCCGCGTCAGCCAGCGCGCGGTAAAACGAACCAGCAGGATGCTCGAAACCGCAATCGCGATCCCGGCGATGGCGTCGGTCAAATAGTGCCCGCCCTCGGTCGGCACCGAAACCAGCATCAGTGCGTTCAGCACCAGCGACAGGAACGACAGGAACGTGCCACGGGCGGCATAGGCCAGCAGAACCGCCATCACCGAATGGTAGGAGGGGAAGGTGATCAACCCGGTAAGGCCTGCAGGTCGATCGTGGTCATGCTTCCCTCCCGCAGCGCCTTCAGGTGAGCGAGGTAGGCAAGGCCTTCGTCGCCCAGCGCCCGGTGGTAGATCCAGGCGCTTTCGGCCGGGAACAGCCCGGAAAGGGCGATGGTCGGCAGCAGGGACACGCCCATCGTGGCGAGACATTCCAGGTTCCGGCCGCCGCGTCCGGACAACGGCAGCACGAAAAGCAGCACGACAACCTGTATCTGCATGTTGAGATAGGCGATGCGCAGCAGGCGTTGAAACAGCGGATGCGCCTTCACGATGGCGTTCCAGGCCGGCCAATCGAAGCCCAGCGCGGTATCGGCCCGCGCCAGCCAAGAATCGGCGAACGGAGAGGCCAGGGTGGCGGTGAGGTAGCTGAGCAGCGTGGCCCCGGCCCCCAGCGCCACGAAAATGGCGAAACCCAACGCCAGGTCGGTCGCCCGATCCTCGGCACCGAGCCGTGCGTTGAGGCTGGCATAAACCGCGATGTTGGCGCCAAGCGCCAGCAACGTCACCAAAATCGTTCCCGCACGCACCAGCAGGATACCCGACCGACTCGCCCAGATCAGGTCCACGGTCCAGATCAGGCCCACCGAAAAGGCAGCGATCAGGACAGCTAACAACACGCGGTTCACATCGACATTCCCGAATCGGCGCAATACCATGTGTTAGCGTGGTATCGTGCAATCTGTCTGAACCATGCTCCGCCTTGGATGCGGGCGAGGCCTCCATCGTGTCGGCCGAATAGTGAAAGTGTCAGCTATGGACTGGGCAAAGATGACAAGGATTTGCGCCAATCTGATTGGCTGCGCCCTCCTTGGGATTGCCGGCACGGCCTTCGGCGGTGAAATCTTTCGATATGTGAGTGGCTCCAGTTCCCTGCCGTTCGACCTGGACTGGTTCCTGGTCGTCCTCTCCAACCTGCCGAGCGTGTCCAGCGGGGGGCTCGTCAGCGGCGGCCCCGTTCTGCCGTCGGGTACGGACATCTACAGCTACCTCAGCAGCTTCACCTTGCCTTCTGGCGCATCGATCCAGGACGTGATCTGCACGTCGAACATAAGCTGCTGGATCTCAGTCTCTCTGCCGTCCCTCAGCGGGACGGACTACGACTTCATCACTGGGCTGGACTATATTCTGAGCGGCATCGACTATGGATCGGTACGGATTACCGGCAGCGTCGTAACCACTCCCGAGCCATCCAGCCTGATGCTGCTGATCAGTGCCGTCGCCGGCGGCAGTTTCCTGCACCAGCGTCGGCGCGCCCGGCGGATGGCAAAAGCGGCGGAAGCTGCCATGCTCGCCGCTGACGCCCCGTTGATGGCTAAAATCTGATACCTGACCGGACCGGCTTGCCCCAATGATGATGTACCGTCGTTCGCTGTTGCTGACCTTCGCCGGAGCGGCGCTGATCGCGGGTGCAGGCCCCGCGCCACCCACGCCGATGGCGGCAACACCGATTTCTCGGATGGATCTGCCCTGGTGGAAGGCGCGCCACGAGGCGGTTTTGCACCGGTTACATGAAAAGCCGGTGGATCTACTGTTCATCGGTGATTCCATCACGGAGAACTGGGAACGTCACGGTCCACCGCCGCAGATGGATTTCCAACCGGTCTGGCAACATTTCTACGGCGACCGCAACGCCGTCAATCTTGGTTTCAAGGGCGATTCGACGGCCCATCTCCTGTGGCGCCTCCGCAACGGGGAGATCGATGGCATCACTCCGAAAGCTGCGGTGATCCTGATTGGCGCCAATAATTTCGGGCGCGTGCACTGGTCCGCCGCGGATACGCTGGTGGGGATCGAGGCCGTGGTTGCCGAACTCCGCAGGCGCCTGCCCAGCACCAAATTGCTGCTGATCAGCGTGTTGCCCAGTGAGCGTTCGGCCTGGGTGGACGAAAATACGCTGGCGATCAATGCGGCCCTGGCCGAACGCTACGGCCAGGACGGCGACGTGACCTGGTTCGACGCCACGCGCCTGTTCACCAAGGACGGCCACACCGACCGGTCCCTGTACTACGATCCGACCCTGACCCCGCCGGAGCCTACGCTGCATCCGGACCGGCGCGGCATGGAAAAGCTAGCCATCGCCATCGAACCGATCATCGCCGGGATGATGAGGGACCGAAACAAGATGCTGCGCAATTAGGGCGATAGCGGCCGGCTACTCGGTGGAACATGCACCAAATATTTTGGCCTTCGGGCGGAATTCCCTTCTCCCGTGCATCCCAACTTCCGCCGGTTCAGAACAGCGATAGCTGAGACTCGGCAAAACCTTTTCTGCCATCGTTGGGAACAGAGAATCGGGTGCAATCCAGTCCTTCGCGGGCCTCATCCAGGCCCCATTTGCGGGCGGCACGCACGAAACGTTTCAGCAGCAGGTCCGCATAGACACCCTGGCCGGAAAAGCGATGGTGGAACCGCGCGTCGTTCAGTTCGCCAGCACGGGTTTCCCGGATTAGGCTCAGCACATGCCTCGCCCGATCGGGATAGTGGGTGTTCAGCCAATCCTCGAACATCTGGCGCAGTTCATGCGGTAAGCGCAGCAGAACGTATCCGGCATGCCGTGCGCCGGCCCTGGACGCCGCCTCCATGATTTTTTCCAGTTCCGAATCATTCAGCCCGGGGATCATCGGCGCGGTCATTACCCCCACGGGCACGCCGGCGCGGGTCAGTTCGCTGATCGCCGCCAGCCGGCGGGACGGCGTGGCGGCACGCGGTTCCATTCGCCTGGCCAGCACCGGATCCAGCGTGGTGATCGACACATACACCCGCGCCAGGTTCCGTCGGGCCATCGAGGACAGGATGTCCACATCCCGCAGCACCCCGGCCGATTTAGTAACGATACCAACAGGATGATTGAACCGGTCGAGCACCTCCAAAACCGAGCGGGTGAGCTTCAGGGTTCGTTCCACCGGCTGGTAGGGGTCGGTATTGGTGCCAAGGGCCATGCTGCGCACGGCATAGCCTGGTTTGCGCAATTCCTTTTCGAGCAGTTCGGCGATCTCCGGTTTGAAGATCAGCTTGGTTTCGAAATCCAGCCCCGGCGAGTAGCCGAGATAGGCATGCGTCGGCCGGGCGAAGCAGTACACGCAGCCATGTTCGCAGCCGCGGTACGGGTTGACCGAACGATCGAAACCGATGTCGGGCGATGTGTTCCAACTGATCGCGGAGCGGCTGGCGTCGCGCGTCAGGGTGGTGGCCAGGGCGGGCAGCGACCCGATCTCGCTATTTTCATCCCCCATCGCGCCCCAACCATCGTCGAACGGCATTCCGGCTAGGCCGTCGAACCGCACCGGCGGATTGATCGTGGCGCCACGGCCGTGCCGGGCCAGGGAACGGTGACGTTCCACAGGCGCTGGCTCGACCGAGCCGGCATTCGCGAGCGCGGCAACGGCATCTCCATCGGGCTCCGAGCGATGCAGATCGGCCCTGCCCGCACTGGCGTCCATCTTGTCAGGATCGGCACGATCGCGCATGGTCCTGTTCCCTTTCCGTTCCAGCCTAGATTGGCGAACGGCGCCGTCACGGTCAAGAACAAAATAGGAACACAATCTGCCGGAACTTCCATCCTCGGCTGGCGTATCCGTCATTATCCCCGTGCTGAACGCGGCTGGATTTCTGCCCGCGACGCTGCGGGCGCTGCAGGTCGGTCCGGTGGCCGAAATCATCGTCGCTGACGGCGGCAGCACCGATGGCAGCGTGGACCGCGCGATGCAGGAAGGCGCCCGCGTGGTCGTTTCCCCCCGCGGCCGCGGCCGGCAGCTCGCGGCCGGCATCGATGCGGCCCGGACGGATTGGCTGCTGTTGCTGCATGCAGACACGCAGCTCGGCGAAGGCTGGCAACAGGCGGTCGCCCGCCATATCGGATCCAACATACATCACGCCGCCTATTTCCGCTTTGCCCTCGCCAGCGACGATCCGCGCGCACGACGGCTGGAGCGTCTGGTGGCTTGGCGCTGCCGGCGACTGGCCTTGCCCTACGGCGACCAGGGCCTGCTCATCCACCGCCGGTTGCTGGAGCAGGCCGGCGGGATGCAGCCTTTGCCGCTGATGGAGGATGTCGATCTGGTCCGGCGCATCGGCCGCGCAAACTTAGTGGGGCTCGATGTTCCGGCCATCACCTCGGCGGCGAAATGGGAACGGGACGGATGGCTGACCCGCTCGTTTCGAAACCTTCTCTGCCTGGCCCTCTATCGGCTCGGCATGCCGCCTGGCCTGATCCTGAAGCTTTACTGATGAAGGATGTGGCGATCGTCTTCGCACGCGCGCCCAGGCTTGGCACCGTCAAGCGCCGCCTGGCCGGCGGCATCGGCGAGCGTGCGGCATTGCGATTTCATGCCGCCATGCTCGGCGGCCTGTTGCGCGACCTGGCGCGAGACCGCCGGTTTCGAACGGTGGCCGCACTGACCCCCGATCACGCACGCGTGAAATTGCCCGCCCATGTTCAACGCATCGCCCAAGGCAAAGGCGACCTTGGCCAGCGCATGCAGCGCGCGTTCGCACGCTTCCCGCGGTCCCGTGTCGCGCTGGTGGGGTGCGACATTCCGGAACTTCGCAGTGCGGACCTGCGAGCGGCGCTGCAGGCTGTCCGCCGGAAAGACGCGGCGTTCGGCCCGGCGGAGGATGGCGGCTATTGGCTGGTGGCAATGTCGCCGAGGCGTCCGGCACGGCCGTTCGGCGCGGTGCGGTGGTCGAGCCAGGATGCCCTGTCGGACACATTGCTCAATTTCCGCAATCGCCGCATCTCGATACTGCGCCGGTTGGCCGACATCGACACGCCAGACGATTACCGTCGCTGGCGAAAACGGGCATGTTAGGGACGTCCCATCCAAGGAGCTTACAATGACCCTGCATATCGGCCTGCTGCTGTTCCCGCGCCTGACCCAGCTCGACCTTACCGGCCCTTACGAGGTGTTCTCGCAGATGCCGGATACCCAGGTGCATCTGCTGTGGAAGACGCTCGAACCGGTGCAGGCGGTAACCGGGATGCGGATCCTGCCGGACATGACCCTGGCGGATTGTCCGCCGCTCGATGTGATCTGCGTACCGGGTGGACCCGGGATCGCCGAGATGATGGAGGATGAAACCGTGCTCGCGTTTCTGCGCACGCAGGGTCAGGTGGCCCGCTACGTAACGTCGGTCTGCACCGGCGCGCTGGTGCTGGGTGCGGCGGGGCTGCTGCACGGCAAACGGGCCACCACGCATTGGTCCGCGCACGATCTTCTCGGAAAGCTCGGCGCCATCCCCAGCCCCGGACGGGTGGTACGCGATGGCAACATCTTCACCGGCGGCGGTGTGACCGCCGGCATCGATTTTGCCCTTACCGTTGCGGAAGAAATGATCGGCAGACCGGCGGCCGAAGGCGTGTCCCTGCAAATCGAATACGCCCCGGCGCCGCCGTTCGATACCGGAACGCCGGAAACGGCTCCGCCAGAAGTGCTTGCCGCCGTGCGTGCGCGTGGCGCATCGACCAGAAAGTTACGAGAACAGCTGGTGGCGAGGGTGTCCGGCAAACTGTCCGCGACGGTAACTACCCAGCCACCTTCGTAAGATGCTCGAGCAGGCGCGGCATCAACTCGACCAGATTGCAGGGCCGGAAACGATTATCCAGCTGATGCACCAGAATGTCGTCCCAACCGTCCTTCACAGCGCCGGAACTGCCCGGCAACGCGAACATATAGGTCCCACCGGCCACCCCGCCGATCGCGCGTGACTGGATGGTAGAGGTACCGATCTTCTGGTAGCTCAACATGCGGAACAGCTCGCCGAATCCCTCGATCTTCTTGTCCAGCACGCGATCGAAGGCCTCCGGCGTCACATCGCGGCCCGTGATGCCGGTGCCGCCGGTGGTGATGACGACATCGATGGTTTCATCTGCCATCCACCGGCGCAGATGCGCCTCAATCAGGCCCGCATCGTCTTTTTCGATCACGCGATCAGCAACAACGTGGCCAGCCCGCGAAATGCGCTCTGCCAGGATTGCACCGGATGTATCGGTTTCGAGTGTCCTGGTATCGGAAACCGTCAGCACGGCGATAGTGACGGGAATGAATTTTCGACTTTCGTCAATACCGGGCATGGGTCTCTCCTGTCGCTCTGATCGCTGAGCACGATATCCTAGCAATGAACAGGGAATAATCCAAACCCTCGGTCAGTTCACGCGCGCAAACCGGGCATTTTCGGCAGACATCTCTGCGTTGGGGGCGAAACGCGGGAACGAACCGGCGGCGAGTTCCAGCAGGCTGGGTGCCGGTAGTTCCAGCCGTGCCGCATAGATCCAGGTATACACCAGGGCATGCTGCACAAAGCGGCGGGTTTCCGTGTTCGGGATCGACTCGATGAACAGCAACGGGTCGCCGTCATGACGGATCGCAGGTCCCCAGCGCGCGAAATTGCCGGGGCCGGAATTGTAGCTGGCCAGGATGCGGATCAGGTCTCCGCTGATGCTGTCCAGCTTGGAGAGATAGGAAACGTAGCGCTGCCCCAGTTCCAGATTGAGCGCCGGATCGTGCAGGCGCAGGCTGCTGATCTCCGCATCGTCGTCCCAGCCTCGACCGGCCATGTATTTCGCGGTCACCGGCATGATTTGCATCAATCCTCGCGCGCCCACGGGCGAGACGGCGGTGGTATCGAAATTGGATTCGAGCCGAGTCAGCGCATAAACGATCGCCGGATCGACCCTGAAACCGCCACGCGGCCGCAGTTTGGGCACGGGGAAGCGCAATTCGTCGCGCGGTTGCCCGTCATTCACCTGCACCAGGGCCGCCAGCTGGGCGGTCAGATCGGTCAATCTGGCGGCTTTCGCCACCAGCATCAGGGACCGCTGGAGCCCCGCATTGCCTTGGATCGACGGCCAGAGGCTGCGCAGTTCCGCCTCGGCCCGATCCGCCTGACCCACCTGCAGCAGGGCGAAGGCGCGCAGCCCGTGCGGCGTGGCGGCGATGGCTTCCACGTCCGCCTCACCCAGCACATCGCGGCTCGGGGAAAATCCATACGGCAAGCCCAGCGTGCTGCGCGCCAGCAGACCGTGAAACGTGCGCTTTTCCTGCGCCGCTCTGCGCATCCATGGCCGATAGCCGGCGGGATCACCGGTGCGCACATGCGCGCGGGCGGCCCAGAAGGCAGCGGCGGCGCGCTGTGCCGCCGTGGCGATCGGCGCATTCGCGGCGCGCTCGAAATACCCCCGCGCCGCCTCCGGCTGGTCCAGTCGCCATGCCGCCAGGCCGGCCATGTAGCCGGCCAGAGCCACCTGTTCATCGGCACCGCCACGCCGCATCGCGGTGGCGGCCGTATCCAAAGCCTCTTCGTCCCGGTTCTGGGTAAACAAGATCTGGGCCACCTCCGCCCGCAACTGCATGGCATAGACGGCCGACAGGCCCGGCGTGCGGGATATCAGCGCCAGGGCAGCAGTCGCATGGCCATCCCGCGCCCGCTCGTACACCGTGCGATCGAGTGCGGGGTTGCGGGGAATGCGCCGGTCCGTCGGATCGGTGTCTTCCGGCACCGGATCCGTCAGCCCCTCCGTCAGCAGGGAGGACCCGTCCGGTGCGGCAGCAGGCGATGCCGCCTTGTACGGATTGCCCTTCGGTTGACGCCGAACCCATAGCTCGCGGATCGCGGAAGCGTCCGGATGATCGGCGAACCGGTTCAGCCAGTCACCCAGTTCCGCCACCGAGGTGCGATAGAACGGGCCAAGATATCTCTGGGCGAGGACATGCCCAAGCAGGGGATTGTCGCTGATACGGTCGCTTTCGCGGATGGCCTCGGCCAGACGGCCGCGGTCCTGCAGGGTGAACACGCGGCGGATGAGGATCGCATCGCTGGGCGCGAGTGGGTGCGGCAAGGACACGCCGGTTCCACCACGCGTCGCGTAGCGCGGCAATGCCATCGCGGATTCGTCGCCATTTCCCGGTTCGAGAGGTTGTGCATGCGCGACCGAAGCCATGGCTCCGGCAAGTAGCGCGGCCCCGGCTATGAAAGCCCGGGTAGCGGGAAGGCGGGAGAGCGTATGTCCGATCCCTCGCATAATGACTGCGGATAAACCATCAACCTAGCCCCGACGCAACCGCGCTCCGTGAGACCCGTCTCAAGATAAAAACCGGAATTTCTTAGAATCAATTCATTAGCTAATTTGCATGGCAGATACGCGCGCAAAATTCACGAACCGGAAACCTTCGGCGGATGAAGGGAACGGCTTAGGCGGCGCAGATCGGCCCAGGCTTCCCGCCTCCGGGCAGGCGTTTGCATCACCGCCGACAGGCTCACGCTCGCCAATGTCGGGACCGGCGCATCCAGACCGGGCACGGGAAGCGCGACCCAGCCGCCACGCGGACGCCGGCGCGGTTCGGCCGGCAGCAGCGTCCGAGCCGCGAGCGAGCTGAACAGCACGATGTGGCGTGGCCTCGCCAGCACGATCAGCCGCCGGAGAAACGGCAGGCAAACAGCCAGTTCCGCGGCGGTCGGCAGCCGGTCACCAGGCGGGCGCCAGGGGATCAGCGCGCTCAGCAGGGCCTGTGCGCGGGAAGCTCCGACGCTGGCCAGCATCTTGTCCAGCCAGTCACCCGCGGCGCCCGCAAACGGATGTCCCGAACGATCGTCGTCGGCGCCGGGTGCATCGCCGATCAGCAGAAGCCCCGCCTGGGCGTCGCCTTCGGCGAAAACGAGGTGGGTGGCGGTATCGCGCAGCGCGCAGCCATCGAACGCGCCGACCGCGGCGCGCAACGCGGTCAGATCGTTCGCGGCGCCGGCTGCCTGTTCGGCCTGCATCGCGGCTGTGGCGGCCGGCGTCAGCGCGGTCGCGGGGGGCGCCACACGCGGCTTGACGATCGCGGAGACGCCGGCTGGCGGCGCGGACGGGCGATCCGTTGCCCGCGCTTGCAGCCGCAGCCGGTCCACCGGCGCGTCCTCCAGCGCCTCGTCCGCGCCCCATGCGATCTGCAGCCGCAAGGCGGCAAGCAGCTCCGGGCCGGATATCTCCATGATCGGCGGTTCCATACCCGAGACTCCTGGCGCCAAGATGGATTTTGCGCAACACCGTGATTACATCCTAAGGAAGAACCGCAAGCTGCGAAGGAACGGACCATGTCGGACGACGGCGCTCATCAGGAAGATCTCCAGGCGACCCCCCGGGAGGCGATGGAATTCGATTTCGTCGTGGTGGGCGCGGGCCCTTCCGGTCTGGCCGCCGCAATCCGCCTTAAACAGCTATCGCCGGATGCAACGGTCTGCGTGGTGGAAAAGGGCGGCGAGGTCGGTGCCCATATCCTGTCCGGCGCGGTAATGGAGCCGCGCGCGCTGAACGAGCTGATTCCAGACTGGGCCGCACGGGGGGCGCCACTGACCACGCCGGCCGGGGAAGACAAATTTCTGTTCATGACCGAGACCCGGGCCATCCGCATGCCCACGCCGCCGCAGATGCATAATCACGGAAACTATATCGTTTCACTCGGCAATGTCTGCCGCTGGCTGGCAACACAGGCGGAAGAACTGGGGGTGGAGATCTATCCCGGCTTCGCCGCGGCCGAGGTGCTGGAAGAAGATGGCCGCGTGGTCGGCATCGCCACCGGCGACATGGGCGTTGGCCGTGACGGCAAGCCGACCGACAACTTCGCCCGTGGCATGGAACTGCGTGCCACCTACACGCTGTTCGCTGAGGGTTGCCGGGGATCTTTGTCGAAACAGCTTATGCAGCGCTACAATCTTCGCGAAGGCGTCGATCCGCAGACCTATGCCATCGGCATCAAGGAAGTATGGGAAATTCCGGCCGAGAACCACCAGCCTGGCCTGATCGAGCACGCGATGGGCTGGCCGCTGGACAGCGCCACCTATGGCGGTGCGTTCCTATATCATTTCGGCGAAAATCTGGTTTCCTACGGCTACGTCATCGGCCTGGATTACCGCAATCCCTGGCTGTCGCCGTTCGAGGAAATGCAGCGCTTCAAGACCCACCCGGACATGCGCAAGCATTTTGTGGGGGGGCGCCGCATCGCCTATGGCGCGCGCGCACTCAATGAAGGAGGGCTGCAATCGATCCCCCATCTGACCTTCCCCGGCGGCGCGCTGATCGGCTGTGCGGCGGGCTTCCTCAACGTCGCCAAGATCAAGGGCAGCCATACAGCGATGAAGTCCGGCATGCTGGCCGCCGAAGCCGTCGTCGCAGCAATGGCCGACGGCACGAAGCCCGAGCCGGACACCTATGGCGACCTGATTCGCTCCAGCTGGGTGTGGGAGGAACTGTCCGCGGTGCGCAACATCCGCCCGGGTTTCGCCAAGTTCGGCCGCTGGGGCGGGCTACTCAACGCCGCGATCGACACCTATGTATTTCGCGGCAAGGCGCCCTGGAC
>CAINEA010000663.1 GCA_903847525.1 uncultured Acetobacteraceae bacterium
CGTCCAGCGCGTGCAGCCCCACGGGCATGACGAAGCAGAAAGGATCGCCGGCCTTGAAGACAGCGCGCCCCGGGGTGATGAATTGCCAGTTCATCGTGAAGGAAAACGGCAGCCAATCGGTCTCGACAATGGCTTCGAGCGGATGGATCTCTCCCATCGCCCAGTTGGGGGCGCCGCGAACCAGCAGGCCAACGCCAGGGTCCGTGCGGAACAGATAGCCGGTGTGGAATGTCAGCACGCCGTGGCCGAAATGCGAGGAAGCCAGCTTGCCGTTGCCCCATGCGGCGCCGTCGACCGTCACGCTCAGGTCCGACAGTCCGGTCCCGCCATTCCACTCGGCGGTCACGTCGGCCGGCAGGATAAGCTCCCATCCGAAACTGTTGGCGATGGTGAGCGGCAGGCAACGGTAGGCAAAACGCTGATCGGTCGCATCCATCCAGGCGCGCTCGGGACGTCCTGGGCGAAGCTCCAGCGCGGGCTTTCGCACCCGATAGCATTTCATCCCCCCCAAAGATGAAATCGCGGCCGTTGCCTTCATCCGGAAATACCCTTCGATCTACGGCTGGCGCGTGGGAATGACGGGCCAGCATGACGCGTTCGCGCTGCCCGGACAACGCACAAACCCACGCGTGCGGAACCCGCGTGGGTGAAGGGCTTCCAAGGGGCTCCGCCCCTTGGCCTTGCTTTTCAAGCTTGCCTTACTTCTCCGCGCGGATCTCGGCGAAAACCTCGCTGGCGGTCAACAATGCCTCACGCACGCTGGGCGCGCCGACATAGCCGACGAGGTGCAGGATCGACTCGGTCAGTTCCTCCTCGGTCCAGCCCTGGTTCAGCGCCATCCGCAGATGCAGCCGCAGTTCCGGAGTGCGGGCGGTGGCCGTGTCGGAGATGACGGTGATCAGGGTGCGGGTTTTCAGATCGATGACGCCGCGGGTCCACAGCGTGCCGAAGATGGCCTCGCGGGTGACCTCGGCAAAGCCTTCCATGACCTTGTCGGTATAGACCGATTTGTCGAGCTTGTCGGCATAGGCCTCGCCCATCAGCTTGCGGCGCATTTCCGTACCTTTTTGAAAGGTCGCGCTCTTGGCCATGGTTATCCTCCTGTGTGGGTTTCTGCGTTGTTGCGCGGCTTCGATCCTGCCCGGTGGGCAGGTGGATGGAAACCTCCCCCCTTCGGGGGCACTCCAGGCAGCCTAGCCCGCGGTCGGCTTCCAGCGGGCCAGAGCCATAACCGAGCCGCCGGCGAGCAGGCCCCAGAATGCCCCGCTGATGCCGGCGAAACTGATCCCCGATGCGGTGACCAGGAAGGTGATCACGGCGGCCTCCCGGTCCTTCGGATCCGTCACGGCCGCCATCATCGAGCCGCCGAACGCCCCGAGCAGCGCCAGTCCGGCCACCGCCTGGATCAGGATCGGCGGAGCCGTGCTGATGAAGGCGATGGCGGCGGTCGCGGTCAGACCGAACAGCACGTAGCCGATGCCGCCGACCACGGCCGCCCAGTATCGCCGGGCGGGATCGGGATGCGCATCCGGCCCGGCGCAGATCGCGGCGGTGATGGCGGCCAGATTAACCGCGTGACCGCCGAACGGGGCCGCGAGCAGGCTGAACACGCCGGTTGTCGTGAACAGCCTGCCGGCCGCCGGCCGGTAGCCATTGACGTTGAGCACCGCCATGCCGGGGATATTCTGAGAGGCCATCGTGACAATGAACAGCGGCAGCCCGATGCCGATAATGGCGGCACTGGTGAAATGTGGGATGACCAGCTTCGGGTGCGGCCAGAGCGGTCCCATGGCTGCATCCATATGCGTGGAGGCGATAACAAGGATTGCGGTGACCAGCA
>CAINEA010000664.1 GCA_903847525.1 uncultured Acetobacteraceae bacterium
CCTCAACCGGAGCGACTTGATCGCGCGGTGGACGTTCACTTTCAGCGCGCTGACCGACTTGCCGCTGAGGGCGGAGGCCTCCACCAGCGACAGCTCGCGCAGCTTCAACAACTCGATCGCCTCGCGTTGACCTTCCGGCAGCCCGGCGATGGCGCTTTGGAGACCGGGATCGGACTCGTAGGCCTCCAATTCCTTGTTCGCTGCGGGGTCGGAAAAGGTTTCATAGGCAAATTCATCGAAAATCTCGGCCTTATCGGTCCGGCCGCTGCGGCGCAGGGCGTCGATCGCGCGGCGGCGGGCCAAAGTCGCCAGCCAATGGGTGAAGGGGCGGGACGGATCGTAGGTCTGGCGGACGCGATGGACGGTCAAAAGAATGTCCTGCACCACGTCCTCGCGCCGATCCGGCGCGCGGTGAAAACGCGAGACGACCGCGCGGAGGAACGGGACGATGTCGCGCAGCAACCGCTCATAGGCGGCGCGATCGCCGTCCTGGGCCGCCGCCATCCAGCGCGACCAGTTCTGCTCCGTCACGGCGTCGTGATCGCTCGCCATCGAAAATTTTCTCGCCGCTGTAACCGAACCGGCGGCTGTTGCGAATAGAAGGAGAGGACCGCTCGCCACGATAGCGGATTGACGGTCTTAAACGCCACTCATGACCTGTCGGACATGAAGGGCGGCTGGTATGTTGGGGCACGGCTGCGAAGGCCAAGACTTGGTGGCCAAAGACTTGGGGGAACGGAACATGAAGCGCTTTTTGGATTGGCTGGCCTGGGCGCTGGCGGCGTGGATCGCTTTTGTGTTTGTCTGGTATCTGCAATTCAAATTCACCGGCGATGACGGCAGCGTCGGGTTGTTTACGACCCTGACCGACTGGCTCGGGCTGCATGGCCATGAAAAGGCGATGCGGATCGGTACCGGCACGGCCGAGCTGATAGCCTCGATCATTATCTTCGACCTGCCGCTGCAATCGCTGGGCGCGCTGCTGGCGTTCGGCATCATGAGCGGCGCGATCTTCTTTCATCTTGTCTCGCCGCTGGGGATCGATCCCTATGGCGACGGGGGCGTGCTGTTCAAGGAAGCGGTGTCGGTCTGGCTGGGCAGCATCGTCATCATGCTAATCCGCTATCGCACCGGTATCGCTTTGATCGAGACGTATCTGCCGTTCGTGCCGGTGCCGGCGCGGCTGCGCTCGCTGTAAGCGGGACGGCGATTGACCGACGTCCCGGTTCCGAAGCCCGTTCGCGATCCGCGCCTCGATTTCTTTCGCGGCGTGGCGATGTTCATCATCTATATCGCCCATTGCCGCGGGAATTTTCTCTGGGATTACATCCCGGCACGCTTCGGCATCAGCGATGCGGCGAATATGTTCGTGTTCGTGTCCGGCATGACCTCGGCGATTGCCTTCGGCGGCACTTTCACGCGGCAGGGCTGGTTCGTCGGCACGGCGCGCATCGCCTATCGCTGCCTCCAGCTTTACGCGGCGCAGATCGGCATGTTCTTCGCCGTCGCTTTCGTCGTGTTGGTCGGGATGCGGCTTTATCCCGATACGAATTACATCGAGGTCGCGCAGTTCCAGCGCTTCTTCAGCGATCCCGCCGATGCGCTGGTCGGGCTTTTCACCCTGACTTATGTGCCGCATTACATCGACATCCTGCCGCTTTATATCGTCTGCCTCGCCATGGTGCCGGTGGTGATGGCGCTGGCGCGGATCAATCCGTGGCTGGCGATCGCCGGGTCCGTTCTGCTCTACGC
>CAINEA010000665.1 GCA_903847525.1 uncultured Acetobacteraceae bacterium
AGGCGTCGCGGCTTCGCCGCACGGCGCGCCCGCATCGGAACCAGATTGGGAATCGGGCGGCGGCAACGACATGGGAAGCTTGACTCATGCCGCGACTCGCGTGTCAACCGTCGATCAGCGATCGACTACCTGGGCAGTTACGTATTATAAATAAATAACATGACGCTTTGCACGTGCGCAACCGATCGGCGCGACATGTTCGCAATCTTAGCAATCGTCGGCATCCCAGGTCCGAAACTGCGGCTGTCGTGCCGGTGGTTTCGTCGCCAGCGCGGCGGCAAAATCCGGCGAAGGGGAGAACGGAAATATCGCCCAGGTCTGCGCTGCCGCGTCGTTACCGTGCCACGCCACGAAACGTGCCGACCCATCCGCGTTCAGCGCGCCCTCGACACGGTCCATGTGATAGGCCAACGCCTCCCCTGCGGCTTTCACGACGGCCTCCTTCAAGGTCCAGAGTGAGCGGAAGGCGTCCGCCTGCCGTGCCGCCGGCAGGGCTTCGAGTTGGCTGGCTTCCGCCGGGGTAAAGAACCGGCGGGCAATCGCGGTGATGTTGGCGACGTCGCGGCGGCCTTCCACATCGACCCCAACCGGTTCCCGCCATCGTGTTGCGATCACCAGGCAAATGCCGCTATGGGAGGCGTTGAACTGCAGGTCCGTGCCCTCCAGCGCCGGCTTGCCGTGCGGCCCGAGGGTAAAGGCAATGTCGCTGGGATGACAGCCCAGGTAGCCTGCGAGAACCCGACGCAGGATCGTGCGGGTGCGAATAAAATCTGCGCGCAGGCGGGGCCGGCCGAAGCGTCCGGCGCGCTCGCGTTCCTCGTTGTCCAGCATGGCAAGGGGCGTTTCCCGGCCGTCCAACACGACGGTCCAGATGTGAATGTCCTCCGGTCCAAACGGCATCGGCATGGTTCAGCCGTCACCGAGTTCGCGTAGGATTGTGGTCACCACCGCACGAGCGGATTCCGCCAGATAGAAATGGCCGCCCGGAAAGCTGCGCAGCCGGAATTCGGCTGTTGTAAAGCCGCGCCAGGCCTCCAGGCCACGGCGGTCGATCATGCGGTCCTCTGCCCCACCCATGGCGGTGATCGGGCAGCGGAGCGGGTTCGCGTTGGGTGGGACATAGGTTTCGATCAGTTCCAGATCCGCACGAATGCCCGGCAGCAGTGCGGCCATCAGGTCGGTGCGGGCCAGTACCTCGGGTGGGGTGCCGCCGAGGCGGGCCAGGGCGGTGAGCAATTCGGCATCGGGCAGCCGGTGCAGCGCGCGTGGCTCATAGGCCGGATCGGGCGCAGAACGGGCGGAGACGAACAAATGCACAGGGGCAGCCGGGCGTTGCAGCCGCCGCGCCAACTCATAGGCGATGGCGGCCCCCATGCTGTGGCCGAAGAAGGCGAAAGGCACCGACAGAAGCGGCCGGAGGGCCTCGGCGAGCGTGTTGACCAGGGGGGCCATCCGGGTGAACGCGGTTTCCTGCAACCGGGCGCCACGGCCGGGCAGTTCGATCGGGCACAGATCTATCCCGGCCGGGAACAGGCGTTGCCATGGGCGGTAGAGCAGCGCGTTGCCCCCGGCATGCGGCAGGCAGAACAGCCGCAGCCGCACGCCGGATGCGCCCTCGCTGTGCGGAACGCTGAAATGAGGACACCAGGCATCGAGATCCATCCGGCGCTCCGGCATCATCCGGCTTGCCTGATCCGGGACCAGCCGCGCGCCATGTTCGTTGACGTTCAGAACGTGAACATCGGCCGGTCCGGCTCCATGCCCAGCAGGATCTGGCCCACCGTCTCGAAATGTGCGGCGTGGCCCTGGATCTGCTGGCTCAGCGAATGGATGTCGCGGAACCGCTTTTCGAACGGGTTCGCCTGGAAGATCGCCATCGCGCCTGCGGCAACATACAGGCTTGCCACCACCTCCCGCGCATTCTGGATCGCCCAGGTCGTCGCTAGCCTTATGTTCACGTTCTGCTCGGGCGTCAGCGCGCCGGTCTGCTGCACCTCGGCCCAGATCTTCTCCAGCGACCCGATCAGGTACATTCGCGACGAGCGCAATTGCGCCTCCGCGGTGCCGATCTTCGCCTGGATCACGTTGTTCTCCCCGCGCGGCTTTTTCGCCCCACGCGGAATCGAATTCTTGATGTCGCGCACGAAGGCATCATGGGTCGCCCGCGCGATGCCGAGGCCCAGGCACGCGAAGCTCGACGAATACAGCGTGCTCGGCGTGAACGCGTACAGCCGCCCGGCGACGCGCGGCTTCACCGCGGTGCTGCGCGCCAGGGCGAATTCCGCCGGCACGAACAGGTCCGCAACGCCGTAGCTGTCGCTGCCGGTGCCCTTCAGCCCCATGACCTGCCAGGTGTCCTGCACCTGCACCTTCGACTTCGGGAACAGCAATGTGTAGGTGATCGCCGACCCGTCCGGTGCGGTGCGCCGTGTGCCATCCGGTTCGATCACCGGCACATGGGCGCCGAGCCAGGTCGCATTCCGGCTGCCGCTGGCGAAGCTGAACCGTCCGTTCAAACGATAGCCGCCCGGCACCGCGCGTGCCTCGCCGGGACCGGGGCCCCAGGCAACGATGTCCTTTGGCGTGCGAAAGATCTCCTTAACCGCATCCGGTTCTAGATAGGCGGCGACCGTGGAGCAGATGTTGTTCTGACCCAGGCACCAACCGGTGCTGGCGTCGTGCTTGCCAACCTCTTCCATGATCTGCACGAACTCGAGGGGCGACAGTTCGGCGCCGCCATACTCGCGCGGCTGAAGCAGGCGGAACAGGTCGCGCTCGATCAGGGCCGAGAATAAATCCTCCGGCAGATTGTTCAGCGCATCCACTTCCGGTGACGCGGCGTCGATCATCGGACCGATGGCGCGGACCTGTTCCAGAATATCGCTGCCACGCGTGACGGTGGTGACGTTCATACCGGGCTCCCGTTCTTGTCCGGTGATTATCAGTCAGTTGCCCTGGTCTCGCCAGACCCCCGTCCTGGCCGTCTTGACGACCCGGCCTGATTTGCCAAGCTGGGAGACAAATCAGAAGGGAACGACAATGAATTTCACTGGCAAGGTTGCGTTGGTCACCGGCGGTGGCGGCGGCATTGGGCGGGCGACCTGCCTGGCCTTCGCGGCGCGCGGCGCCAAGGTGGTCGTGGTGGATTTCGATCCGCAGATCGGTGAGGACACCGTATCCGCCGTGCATGCGGCCGGTGGCGACGCACGGTTTGTGCAGGCGGACGTCACCAAATCGGCCGATGTGCGCAATTACGTGAAGGCGGCGGTGAATGCCTATGGCCGGATCGACTGCTTCTTCAACAATGCCGGGATCGAGGGCAAGGTCATGCCTACCCAGGAATATGACGAGGACGTGTTCGACGCGGTTATTGCGGTGAACCTGAAAGGCGTGTTCCTCGGCCTGCGCCACGTTCTGCCGGTGATGCTGCAGCAGGGCGGCGGCACGGTGGTCAACACCGCCTCGGTCGCCGGACTGTTCGGCGGACCTGGCATGCCGGCCTATGTTGCCTCCAAGCACGCCGTTCTGGGCCTCACCAAGGTGGCATCCGCGGACGTGGCATCGCAGGGGGTGCGTGTGAACGCCGTTTGCCCCGGCCCGGTGGAAACCCGGATGATGCGCTCGCTGGAAGCGCAGCGGAACCCGAACGATCCCGGCGCGATCGCCGACGCCATGCGCGCCGGCATGCCGACCGGGCGCTATACGATGCCCGAGGAAATCGCCAACACGGTGCTGTTCCTCTGCTCGGACCTGTCGGGCAACATGACCGGCACCCAGGTCGTGGTCGACGGCGGCCGGTCCGGCTCAGGCGGGTCCGTCAGCAACATCCGGCGCTAGGCTCTGCGCTGCCTTGTCGTCGCGTCTCGGCAAGGCCTACGCTGCGGCAACCAATTAAAATAGGGGAAACGGAACCATGACGGCCAAGGGTGAATATCGCGGGTTAGCCTACCGTAACAACGCCGATCTTGCCGCCTGGCTTGCCAAGCGGCCGAGCGAGGCGGCGCTGGAGCCGGAACTGCCGATCATCGATCCGCACCACCATTTCTGGGACACCGAGCATCGCGGCAAGTATTTCCTGCCGGAACTGCTGGCCGACATCTCCGGTGGGCACAACATCGTCTCCACCGTGTTCCTGGAATGTCAGGCGATGTATCGCGCCGGCGGTCCGGTGGAAATGCGCCCCGTCGGCGAGGTCGAATTCGTTAACGGCATCGCCGCGATGAGCGCGTCGGGCCAGTACGGCGCCTGCCGTGTCGCGGAAGCCATCATCGGCCATGCCGATCTGACCATCGGCGCTCGGGTGCGCGGTGTGCTGGAAGCGTTGATCGCCGCTGGCAACGGGCGTTTCCGGGGCATCCGCTACGGCGTGTCGCACGATCCGAATGAAGCGATAGGAAAATTCGTCTCCCGCTTCGTGCCGCCGCACCAACTGGCCGATGCCACCTTCCGCCAGGGCTTTGCCGAACTGGCCAAGCTCGGCCTGAGCTTCGAATCCTGGCAATATCACCCGCAACTTCCCGACGCCGTTGACCTCGCGCGCGCCTTCCCGGACACCACGATCATCCTCAACCATGTTGGCGGGGTGCTGGGGGTGGGTCCCTATGCCGGCAAGCGCCAGGAAATCCTGGCGTCCTGGCGCCGCGACATCTCCGAGTTGGCGAAAAGCCCGAACGTCAACGTCAAGCTCGGCGGCCTTGGCATGCCTTCGTTCGGTTTCGGCTTCGAACACCAGGACGCGCCGCCGTCCTCGGTCGAACTCGCTGAAGCCTGGCGGCCCTATGTCGAGCATTGCATCGAGGCCTTCGGCCCCGAGCGCTGCATGTTCGAAAGCAATTTCCCGCCGGACAAGCAGAGCTGCGGCTACACGGAACTGTGGAACGCGTTCAAGCGGCTCACCTCCGGCGCATCGGCGGCGGAGAAGAAGGCGCTCTACAGTGGCACCGCAGCGCGCGTGTACCGTATAACCGCACCTTGATCATCGCATCTTCGGGGGAGGAGAACTGAAATGGCCTCGATCCTGTCCGCGGCGCAACTCGCCGCGTTTCACGCCGACGGCTATGTCGTCGTGCGCGGCATGTTCGACGCGGAAGAGGTCGATCTGCTGCGCCGGGCGATGGAGGCCGACCCGGAGGTCTCCAGCCACCTGATCGACCGGCTGGACTCCAAGGGCGCCGCCACCCGCATCGCGCTCTGGAACCGTGCCGGCGACAGCGTCTACGGTATGGCGGCGCGGTGCGAGCGGATGGTCGATACCATGGCCCAACTGCTCGGCGGCCCGGTCTATCACTTCCAGTCCAAGCTGACTGCGAAGGAGCCGTTCGTCGGCGGCGCCTGGGAATGGCACCAGGACTACGGCTACTGGTACTATAATGGCTGCCTGTTCCCGCATTTGGCCAGTTGCCAGATCGCGCTCGATCGCTCCGGCATGGAAAACGGCTGCCTGGAGATGGTGCGCGGCTCGCACCATTTGGGGCGGATCGATCATGTGCCGGTGCCGGGCGAGGGGCAGAACGTCGCCGATCCCGCACGCATGAAGGATATCCTCGCCCGCCAGGAACTGGTGCCCTGTGAGCTAAATCCGGGTGACGCGGTGTTCTTTCATGGCAACACGCTGCACCGCTCCGCCCAGAACCGCTCGGAGCACCGGCGCTGGACGCTGATCTGCTGCTACAACCGGGTGGACAACGACACCGTCATCCGCGATCACGACCGCTACTACGTTCCTCTGGAGGCGGTTCCCGACAGCGCCGTGAAGGCTGCCGGCCTGCGCTTCGCCAGCGGCGACGAGCACTTCACCAGCCGGCCATTCGTGCCGAAGGTGCCCGCCGCCGTTTAATTTGGCAGCCCTTCCAGCAGCTTCACGGTCTCGCGTATATCCGCCTCGGTCTCCAGTGCACTGAGGCGGTCGAATAGCGGGGCAATCTGTCCGCGCGGCAGGGTGCGTTCGGCGCAGTCGCTGAATTTCTCCCAAAGCTCGTCGCGTGTCATCGCGTTCTCACCGCCGCGGCCGATCAGATCGTCGACCCGGCGGGAGACGCGGCGCCCGCCATTCAGGGTCACGATCACCTCCGCGCCCCATTGCTGTGCGCTGTCGTCGGGCATGTCCGGATGTGGCCGGGCCGTGATCCGCGGCAGCAGGTTGCGGATCGCCGGATCGAAATGCGCGTCGTTCTCGAAATCCTTCAGCCGCACCGCCCGGTCCAGAAGCGTGCGGGCGATGACGTATTGGTGGCTGAACTTGGCTTCCAGCGCGGTTTGCGGATCGGGGTTGTTGGTATGGCGCAGCCGCCTGCCATGCGCCAGCACCTCGATCCCGGCCACATCGCCGGGCCGGAGGTTCTCGGCGCGCACCAAGTCCAGCATTGCGGAGATGGCGGGATGGGTGCTGCCGCAGCAGGGGAACTGCTTCAACGCGATGGATGGCTGCTCGATCTCCAGCGGCGCGCCCCAGTTCTCCAGCATCTTCGTGGCATCGTAGGTGCCTGGGCCGTTGAACACGTTCAGGAAGCCCTGGTGGTGCTCGAAGGCCTCCGGGTTGGCGTCGAAACCGCCCTCGGCCAGTAGGGCAGCGAACAGGCCGTTGCGCGCGCTCTGGCCGACATGCAGCGGTTTCACCATCGTGCCGAAATTCGCCTTGATCCCGCCGGCGAGCGATGCGGCGATGGCCAGCGCCGTGGCGGTACGCGCTTCGTTCAGCCCCAGCAGGTGCGAGGCCGACGCAGCGGCGCCGATGGTGCCCAACGTCGCGGTGGGGTGCCAGCCCTTGTCGTAGTGATGGAAGTTCACCGCGCGCGCCAGGCGGATTTCGGTTTCCACGCCTACCGCATAGGCCAGCAGGATCTGCAGCCCCGACGCCGCGCGCTCCTCGCCCAGCGCGAACAGCAGCGATACCAACGGCACGGATTGGTGTCCCCCCATCGTCCCGGAGAAATCGTCGTAATCGAGTGCATGGGAAGCGACCCCGTTGATCATCGTCGCGTCGAGCGCGCTGGTGCGCTGCCGGCTGGCGAAGACCAGGGCCGGGCCCGATGCCGATCCAAGACCTGGCACGCGACGGACGATCGCGGTGCAGGGCTCGGCATGGCCGGCGAGCGTAACGCCAATGGTATCGATAATCGCCGTTCGTGCGCAGGCCATCGCTTTCGGCGTCAGGTGCTGGCGATCGAAGCCGCAAATCTTGTCGGCCATCTGGCAGGCGAGGGTTGGGTTGGATTCCGACATTGGACGCGTTCCGTTCAACTTCTGGTCAATTCTATTCTCGCAGATTTTTCGTATTATGCGAACGGCCATCTTTCTGCGTTCCCTCACGGGACCTGTCTGCAAGGCAACAACTCTTTTTGTCATGATCGCCCCGACATAAGCCAAATGACGGGCGGTGATGGTCCTGTTTAATCAAGGGTAAAGCCGGCAACACCTGCGTTGAAGCCGTCGAAAAATTAGTGACGCGGATTAAGGGTGCATTAATTATAATACATATTAATAATACTGCATGTGGACCTTAGAAACAATTGGAATTCAAATGATAATAATACACTTCCAGAGTGAGCATTAATTAACTTCTCAAAATAACGTGATGATATTTGACGTGGACACGGCTTAGGCCTCTCGATTATCACCTCCATCCGTGGCGGGGAAACAGGCCAAAAGCCGGCATTAAATCAATTTCGGATCACCTGCGTCTTGTCCGCCCGGACGTCGCAGGAATGACTTTATGTAATTATCTAGGTGAATGAAAATGACAAGTATGGCCACAGGCTCTGCGGGATTGGTAGCTGTCGTTAATGCTGTGTTGCCGGTAGGCACGCGTGTCCTGACGGTGGGGGTCGGCAAACACTATGTGACAGTTTCCGCCGCGATCAATGCGTCGCGTGACGGAGACGTGATCCG
>CAINEA010000666.1 GCA_903847525.1 uncultured Acetobacteraceae bacterium
CGCCAAAGAATGAAGGACGGGATGGCTGAACAATCTGGCGTGACGGTCTCGCACGAGGCGATCTACCGGGCGGTTTATGCCCTGCCGCGCGGCGAACTTCGTCGCGAGTTGATTGGCTGTCTGCGCCAGGGCAAGCCGCTGCGGGGCCGTAAGCCGAAGGGCAGCGAGCGGCGCGGTAAGCTGTGCAACATGACCAATATCAAGGACCGGCCTGAGGAGATCGAAGGGCGTTTGGTGCCCGGCCATTGGGAAGGCGATCTGATCCTGGCGCCGGCGGGGCCAGTGCGATTGGCACGCTGGTGGAACGCACCACCCGTTTCGTTGTTCTGGTGCATATGCCGACGCGCAAGGCTGACGTCGCCAGTTGCGCCTTTGCCGGTGCGCTGAACGCCATTCCGGTTCCCCTGCGCCAGACGCTGACCTACGACCAAGGCAAGGAAATGGCTGAGCACGAGCAATTGGCGGAGAAGACCGGTATACGCATCTTCTTCGCCGATCCGCATTCGCCTTGGCAGCGGGAATCAAACGAGAACACAAACGGGCTGCTACGCCTGTATTTCCACAAAGGAACGTCCCTGGTGGGGTTCGATCCGGCTGATCTGGACGTGGTAGCAACCAGTCTCAACGGGCGACCTCGGAAAACGCTTGGCTTCGCAACGCTGAACGAGCAGTTTCAAGAACTGCTGGCCAACGTGGCCAGCTTGAAAATGTCCCCACTGGGGGGGCGCTCCCAAACCTAAATCCGCCACGCTATTTGACAAACACACTCAGGCCTGGACGGGGGGCACCGGAGCCTTGGGTTTCGCTGGTAACTCCGCCTTGTACTGCAGGCCCTTGACCGGCTGCCCGCCGCGATCAGCGATGGGTTGATCCGATGGACGCGGTTTCGAATCGCTCCGTGAGCGGACGGTCCGGCGCTACCAGGCGATCGCTTCGCCGCGGTAATCCAGAAACTTGTGCACGTGCGTGCCCTTCTGTGTTGCCAGCACGTCGGCCAGCCCCTTCACGCTCTCCTCGATCCCCACGGCAGCGCTCGGCCCGCCCATATCGGTGCGCACCCAGCCGGGGTGCAACGACAGGACAGTGATCTTCCGTCCGCCGAGCCCAGCGTTGAAAAAGCCGCGCGTGATCGAATTCAGTGCGGCCTTGCTGGCGCGATACAATTCGCTGGTACCGGCCATGTTGTCGGCCACGCTGCCCATCACCGAGCTCATGAACGCGACCACCCCGGTATCCTCACGGACATTGGGCAGCAAATGGCGGGCTAACCGAACCGGCGCGACGGCGTTGGTGAACATCAGCGCGCCGGTCTCCTCGACCGTCGCCTTCATTCCGTCCTTATGCGCGGGGCCGGAGACGCCGGCGTTGACGAACAGGATATCAAGCATCTTGCCGTCCAGCTTCGGGGCAAAGCCGTCCAGTTCCGCGATATGGTTCATATCCAGCCGCTCGATTGTCACCCGGCCCGGATGGGCGGCCGAGAGAGAAGCGAGATCGCCGGCCTTGTCTGGATGGCGCGCCGTCGCGATCACATCATAGCCGCGGCCGAGCAGTTCCTTGGCCAGGCCAAAACCCAGGCCACGATTGGCGCCGACAATTAGGGCGAGCGGATGGTCTGCCATGAAAGCCTCCTGAATGGAAAAAGTGACGGCGAAAGCCGTCAGACGGTGAACTGCTCGGCAATGATGCGTTCAGACAGCCCCTGATCCGGGTCGAACAGCACGCGAACGCTCACCGATCGATCTTCGCTGACGGCGACGGATACCACGTCGCGCACCTCGGTAAAATCCGCCACCGCCGCCACCGGGCGCTTCTCCGGCTCCAGCACCTGAAACAGCACGTCCGCCGAGCTCGGCAGCAACGCCCCACGCCAGCGCCGCGGGCGAAAGGCGGAAATCGGCGTCAACGGCAGAAGATTGGCTGACAGCGGCACGATCGGACCATGTGCCGACAAATTATAGGCCGTGGAGCCAGCCGGGGTGGAGATCAACACGCCGTCGCAGATCAGTTCCTCCAGCCGAACCCGCCCGTCCACGGTGATGCGTATCTTGGCCGCCTGGCGCAATTGGCGCAGCAGCGACACTTCGTTCAGCGCCAGCGCTTCTTCTACCGCCCCGGTCATCGTCACCGCATGCATTCGCAACGGATGCAGCACGGCCTCCTGCGCGCTCGACAGACGCTGCGGCAGATCGTCCTCGCCCACCGTGTTCATCAGAAACCCGACCGACCCACAATTCATCCCGTAGACCGGCACATCGTTGCCCAACAGGGAGTGCAGCGTCTCCAGCATGAACCCGTCGCCGCCCAGCGCCACGACGACGGTCGCCTTTGCCGGAGGGCAATCGCCGTAGCGATCCACCAGGCGCTCCCGCGTCGTTCGGGCGAGCGCGGTGGGGCTGGCCAGGAAGGCGATACGGCCCGGCACCGCCTCGCGGTTGCGGATACCGGCGGTAACCGTCAGGACAGGCCCGGCGGCAAGGGGGGCGAGCGTCACGCCAGGCGCCGGTGTTCGAGCACTGGCATGTCCCGGCGCACCCGCTCAGTGATGCCGGGATCGATCCGCGCCGTCGCCCAGCCGGTGCCGTCCGAAACCTTGGCGATGATGTGCCCCCAGGGGTCGCACAGCATCGAATGGCCATAGGCCCAGCGGATATCGCCGGCGCCATCGGCGGAATATTTGCCCCAGGTGGCGGGGGCGGCGATCCAGCACTGGCTTTCGATCGCGCGCGCCCGGATCAGCACGTCCCAATGGTCCTTGCCGGTCTGCATCGCGAAATTGGACGGCAGGAAGATCAATTCGGCCCCGGCCCGGCGCAAAGCGAGAAACATCTCGGGAAAGCGAAGATCATAACAGATCGCACAGCCCACCTTCACGCCGTCCGCCTCGTACGTGACCACCTCATCGCCCCCGGCATAGGTCGCGCTTTCCTTAAAACCGGTGCCGTCGGGCGCGGTGATATCGAACAGATGGATCTTGCGGTAGCGCGCCAATTCCTGCCCCTCGGGCCCAAACACCACCGTGGTGTTGAACAGCCGCTCGCCCCCAGTTTCGGCCATGGAACCGCCATGCACGTGGATCCGCTGGCTGCGGGCCACGCCGCGCAGGAACTCATAGGCGGCTCCGCCCGGCTCGTTCGATCCCACCGGCGGCAAGGTTTCGGCCTGGGCGAACTTGCCCTCCCGCGAGCCGCCCAGGCAGGTCCAGACTTCCGGCAGACTGACGATATCCGGCCGGTCGGCGGCAATAGCGGCCTCCATCAGCCGGCTCGCCTGGCCGATGTTCTGCTGCTTGTCGGCGCCGGGGTTCATCTGAATGACACTTACGCGCATCGGGTCGTTCCTTCAGCCCCTGCAACCATGGACGTCATCAAGCACCGCCCAGCCACTTCGAACAAGCATCGGCCGCCAGCCCAGGTTCGATCAACGGGGCCAATTCAGCTTGGGCTCGGCACGCGGCGCGCGCCCGCTATCGCCTCGCCCGCCATCGCCCCGCCCGCTATCACCGCGCCGCATCCCGGGCCGCCCGCGCGGATCCTCGTCTTCCAGATCATAGGCCGCCGGCGGGATCGGCGGACGCGCCACCACAGGCGCGTGGTCCTGTCGCGTCACCGGGGTGCTGCCCGGCGGCGCATAAACGTCGTCATAGGAACTCTGCCGCATCGGTTCGGGCAGCCGGTGCGCAAGACTGCGGATCTCGCTCTGCAGTTCCTCCAGTTGCGCCTCCATCGCCTCCAGCCGGCCCTTCAGGCCAATCACGCTGAAAGGGATGAACAGAAAGGCCAGCGCCCACATGAGTGCCGGCACCAGCAGGAGGATCGGTGCCCACCAGGGCAACCAATCAGGAAGCGTAAACGGAAGGTTCATACCTAATCCTAGCATCCGCCGGCGCCCGCATCCATCCGTTCCTGGTCTGGCGAGTCTGGATTTAAACCGCTCACCGTGCCAAAGCGTTCAACGATCTCTGCTCAGGTTGGCCCATGAAAATCCCAACGCAAATCCTACTGACCCCTGGCCCTGTCACAACCCACCCGGACGTGCGCGCCGCCCTCGCACACGATTTCGCACCCTGGGACGATGATTTCCGCCCCCTCTATGCCGGCGTGCGAGAGCGCGTTCGGGCCATTGCCGGCGGTCGGTCAGACCAGCACTCAGCCCTAGTGCTGCAAGGCTGTGGCCATTTCGTCACCGAAGCTGCCATTCGGACCTTCCTGCCACCGGGGGGACGCATCCTGGTGCCGCAGACCGGCTCCTACGCCGACCGCATGAATCGCCTGGCCACCGAGGCCGGCCGGGTCGTCGTGAAGCTGGTTATCGATCCGGACCGCCCGACCGACCCGCAAGAAGTCGCCGCCGCACTGCAAGCCGATCCATCGATCTCCCATGTCGGCATCGTCTACAGTGAGACCGGCAGCGGCGTGATCCACGACCCGGCCGCCATCGGGCGAGCCGCACGCGCGCTTGGGCGGCGCACCATCGTAGACGCCGTCTCCGCCTTCGGCGCGCTGCCGTTCGACATCTCGGCCCAGCCGGAGGTGGACGCGATGGTATTCACTTCCAATAAATGCATCGAAGCCCTGCCCGGCCTCGGCTTCGCAGTGTGCCCGGCCGAGCGCCTGGTTGCCTGCGCCGGCAACGCCGGGTCCTGGTCGTTCGACCTGTCCGACATCCACGCGCACGGCCTGCGCGCACCCGGCTCGTTCCGATTCACCCCGCCAGCGCAGGTCCTGTACGCCTTCAACACCGCGCTCGACCGTTTCGACGCCGAGGGCGGCCAGCCAGCCCGCCTCGCCCGCTACACCGCCAACATGCGCACGCTGTATGACGGCGTTCGCGCCCTCGGCCTGACACCCTGGCTGGCGCCGGAATACCAGGGTCCGATCATCGTCAACGTGCGCCCGCCCGCCGATCCGGCCTGGAACCTGCAGGCGTTCGTCGATGCGCTGAAGGCGCGGGGCTTCCTGCTCAGCAATTTCTACAACACGGATGAACCGAGTTTTCGCGTCGGCTGCATCGGCGCCATCACCCCCACCGACATGGCACAGGCCGTGGCGGCGATGGGGGAGGCGCTGGCCGCACTCGGAATCCACGTGCCAAAGGCCGCTTAACATGACAACCGACCTGCATATCGCCCGCGCCGCCCAACTCCACCCGATCACAGAGATCGCGCAAAAGGCCGGCATTCCCGCCGACGCGCTGGAGCCTTATGGCCGCTACAAGGCCAAGATCGGCTTCGACTTCGTCAATTCGGTCCGCATCCGCCCAGCCGGCAAGCTGGTTCTGGTCACCGGCATCAGCCCCACCGCAGCCGGCGAGGGCAAGACCACCACCACCATCGGCCTCGGCGATGCACTGAACGCCGGCGGCACCCGCACGATGATCTGCCTGCGCGAACCCAGCCTCGGGCCCAGCTTCGGCCAGAAGGGCGGCGCCACCGGCGGCGGCTACGCCCAGGTGGTGCCGATGGAGGAGATCAACCTCCATTTCACCGGCGATTTCCATGCCATCACTGCCGCCAACAACCTGCTCGCGGCGATGATCGACAACCACATCTACTGGGGCAATTCGCTCGGCATCGACAGCCGGCGGGTCTCGTTCCGCCGTGCGCTGGATATGAACGACCGCGCGCTGCGCAGCATCGTCAACAGCCTCGGCGGCGTCGCCAACGGCTCCCCGCGTGAAGACGGCTTCGATATCACCGTCGCCTCGGAGGTCATGGCGGTGTTCTGCCTAGCCACCGACCTCGCCGACCTGCAGGACCGCCTCGGCCGCATCATCGTCGCCGCGCGACGCGATGGTTCGTCCATAACCGCACGGGACCTGAAGGCCGACGGCGCGATGGCCGTGCTGCTGCGCGACGCCCTGATGCCGAACCTGGTGCAAACCATCGCCGGCTCCCCGGCCCTGGTGCATGGCGGACCGTTCGCCAACATCGCGCATGGCTGCAACTCGGTCGTGGCCACCAATCTCGGGCTGCGATTGGCGGACGTGGTGGTGACCGAAGCCGGCTTCGGCGCCGATCTCGGCGCGGAGAAGTTCCTCGACATCAAATGCCGCAGCGCCGGCCTGAAGCCCGACTGCGCCGTCATCGTCGCCACCATCCGCGCGCTGAAGATGCATGGCGGCGTGGCCAAGGCCGATCTCGGTGCCAACGATCCCGCCGCTGTCGCGCGCGGTGTGGTCAATTTGTCCCGCCATGTGGAAAACCTCGCCAAGTTCGGCCTGCCCGTCGTTGTCGCCCTGAACCACTTCACCTCCGACACCTCCGACGAATTCGACGTGGTGCGGGAGGCCATGGTCCACCAGGGCGTAGAAGTGTTTCTGTGCACCCACTGGGCCAATGGCGCCGCCGGCGCCGCGAATCTGGCCGCCGCGGTCCGCTCCCGCCTCGATGCCGGCCGGGCCGATTTCGCGCCGATCTATCCGGATACCAGGCCCTTGGTCGAGAAGATCCGCACGATCGCGCGGGAGATCTACCGCGCGGCGGACATCTCCCTGCCCGCCGCCGTGCAGCGCAAACTTGCCGGGTACGAGGCTGCCGGCTTCGGCCATCTGCCGATCTGCATCGCCAAAACCCAATACAGCTTCAGCGCCGACCCCACGCTGCTGGGCGCCCCCGAGGGCCATGTGCTGCCGGTGCGCGACGTCCGCCTGTCCGCCGGCGCCGGCTTCGTCGTGGCGGTCTGCGGCGACATCATGACCATGCCGGGCCTGCCGAGGGTGCCCGCGGCGGAGTCGATCTTCCTCGACGCCCAGGGCCAGATCGAAGGTCTGTTCTGAGTCAGCCCCTCCGGGTTCCCGTACTCACTCGGCCGCATCCACCATCTTGGCGGCGGCCGAGTCGTGGCCCTTCTGGTGGAAGTAATTGGCTCGGAAAAACGCCAGAACCAGGTCCCGGTACACCGCAGTCGGATAAAGCGGCGGATGATCGGAGTCCGTGCAGGTCGGCAGGCACTCGATCACCGTATTCGGGTTCGGGCTGTGGAAATAGGCGATCGAGTAGCGATCGCTTCCACTGTCATTGATCACCCCATGCGGCGTGGACAGGAAGCGGTCGTTCGACCACCGCCGCATCATGTTGCCGAGATTGATCAGGAAAGTACCCGGGATCACCGGGGGCGAAAACCACTCGCCCGACGTCAGCCGGACCGCCAGTCCCGGCACATCCGTGCGCGCGAGCGCGGTCATGAAACTATTATCCGTATGCGGGGCCTGGCCGAACACATTCTCCTCGCTCGTATCCTGCGGCGGATAATGCAGAAAACGGGTTGTGACATGCGCCTCGTTGGCGAAATACCTGTCAAACCCGTCCGTTGGCAGCCCTAGCGCCACCGCGAAAGCCGGTAGCATCCGATCGCACATCGCCCCCAGTTCGCGCGTATAGGCGTTCATGTCGTCGCGGATATTCGGGCCGGCGTCGTCAGGCCATTGGTTGCGTCCACGCAGCGGAATGCCGGCCAGAACATCCGGATGATCCGGGCCACGATCGTGGCTGATGAAGAAGCTCTCGTTCTGGTTCGGTTTGGTCGCCTTGTGCACCGTGGAGGCCGCCTGCACCGACGCGTTCATCGGCAAATAGCCGATATTATTCTCGTTCAGCCGCAGCTTCAGTTTTTCTTCCAATGGCAAGGCATGGAACCGCCGCGACGCGGCAAAGGCCCGGTCGATGACCTCCTGCTTCGCGCCATGGTTGAAGGCATAGAAAAAACCCACATTCTCGCAGGCGTATTTCACCTCGGCGGCCAGCCTCTCCAGCGCCCCAGGCTCCCCGGCGAGATATGGCCCGTAATCGATGACCGGAATCTTCCGGGCGATTTCCTCCGGACTATGGACAGCAAGCTGCTTGAACAGATGCATCGAGGCCTCCCTCAGAGAGGTCAAAGCATGCACCCAGAGCCAGCGAGGTTCAACGGGAAAGGCAGCAAGCAAGGCCAGGGGCGCTGCCGCTGGCCTCACTTAATTGCTTACCAGTTTGCCCCCTGGCGCATGATTTTCTGCGCCAGGCTCCAGCGATGCACCTCGGACGGCCCGTCATAGATCCGGAAGCCGCGCACCTCGCGGAAGATCCGTTCCACCAGCGTCTCCCCGGTCACGCCCTGCCCACCCAGCACCTGCACGGACCGATCAACCACCCGCCAGATCGCTTCCGAGCATACCACCTTGGCCATCGACGATTCCGTGCCGCCACGCTCGCCCTGGTCCAACACCCAGGCGGTCTGCCAGATCATCAGCCGGGCGACGCGAATGTCCATTTCGTTGTCGGCCAGCATGAAACCAACCCCCTCGTGATGGCCCAACTTCTGGCCGAAGGCCTCGCGATGGCGGGCATATTCGGTGGCGATCGAATGCGCGCGCCGCGCAGCCCCCAGCCAACGCATGCAATGTGTCAGACGCGCCGGGGCCAGACGCACCTGGGCGTAGCGGAAGCCTTTGCCCAACTCGCCGAGAATGGCGCTCTCATGCACCCGCAGATCAGTGAACTTCACCACGCAGTGGCCACCCGGGAAGCCCTGGTCCAGGCTGTCCATGGTGCGGACGATCTCGATCCCCGGCGCGTCCATCGGCGACAGGAACATCGTCGCCGCGCCATCCTCGCCCTTCACCATGATGATGGCGAAGGCCGCACCCTCGGCGCCCGTGATGAACCATTTGTCGCCGTTGATGACGTAATGATCGCCATCCTTCACGCAGGTGGATTTCATCGCCGCGGGATCGGAACCGGAACCGGGTGGCGGCTCGGTCATGCAGAAGCACGAACGGACCTCACCGGATGCCAGCGGGCGCAGATAGCGCTCCTTCTGCTCATGCGTCGCCACCTGTTCCAGCAGGTGCATATTGCCCTCGTCCGGGGCCGAAATGTTCAACGCCAAACCGCCGAGCAGCGAGTAGCCAGCTTCCTCGAACACGATCGCCTTGCCGACATGCGACAGGCCAAGCCCGCCATATTCCACGCCCACATGCGGCGCGATCAGCCCGGCCTCGGCGGCCAGCTTGTTCAGTTCACGGCGGAATTCATCGGTCGGCCCATGCCGAGTCTGGCGTTTGTCGCCTTCCAGCGGAATGATCTTCTCCCGGATGAAAACCCGTGTGCGCTCCTGCAATTCGGCATGTTCTGGGGATAACGAGAAATCCATGGTGATATTCCTTTAGAAGGCGCGCCCTTGGGCAACTTCGTGGGTGAATTCGGCGATGCCGGTACCGATTGCAGAGAGATGCGCATAGCGCGCCTCGGTGGTGACGCCCGTGCGGTAGCGGTGGCCGAGCTGTAGGAAGATCACACTAAGCTTGTACATCGCCAGCACACGGTAGAACAGGAAGTTGGAAACGTCACGACCAGTGATACGGGCATATTCCGCCACCGTTTCGGCGCGTTCGGGAAAGCCCGGCGCATGGAACGGCCCCTGCTCCATGTCGAACAGCGGCTGCGGATCGCCCGGGCGGGTCCAATAGCTCAGAAGCGTGGCGAAATCGAACAGCGCATCGCCGCGCGTGCCCTGATCCCAATCCAGCACCGCGCGCACCGCGAGCGTGTCCGGGTCCAGGATCATGTTGTTGAGTTTGAAGTCGTTGTGCAGCATGGCAGGCGGCCCGTCCGGCACCAGATTAGCCTGTAGCCAGTCGCCGATATCACGATGCAGCTCTTCCGTGCCGTCTTCCAGCACCAAGGCCGCACGTTTGCTCCAGCCGGCCACGGCCCGGCCGAGGAACCCGTCGGGGCGGCCGAGATCGCCCAGGCCCGCGGCCTCGGCATCGACCGCATGGATCGCGCCCAGCGTCTCCAGCGCCACCTGGGCCAGCCGCGCCCCGGCATCCGGGCGCGCGGCGAGTTCGGGCGGCATGGTCTCGCGCACCACCAGCCCCGGCCGGTATTCCAGGATCTGGAACTGCGCGTCGATCACGGATTTGTCGTCGCACAGGAACACGCTATTCGGCACGAAGGGCAGCACCTTCGACAAGCCCGACAGGATGCGGTGCTCGCGCGCCATATCGTAGGCCCCTGGCGGCAGAACCCCGAAGGGCGGCCGGCGCAACACGAAGGGCTTGCCGGACAGGTGGATCAGGTAGTTCAGATTGGCCAGCCCGCCGGAGAACTGCCGTGGCGGCGGCGCTTCGTCCAGAAGCAGCCCGTGCTTCGCCAGATAGGCGCGGATCGCCGGCCAAGCGAGTTGCACCCCCGCATCGGCAGCGCGCAGATCGGCGATCTCAGGTTCGGACACGATACCTCCCGGCAGGGGTTTTCAGCGCCGCGAAGTTGCGTAGCTTGTCCCCCCTCGTCAAGGTCACGCAGAACCGGACCCGAAGCCAGCAGGAGGACGCCATGACACCACCCAATCAGGTCAAACAGGTCGCGATCATCGGCGCTGGCACCATCGGTGCCAGCTGGGCTTCCTATTTCCTGGCTCATGGCATGCGCGTGGCGATTTCCGACCCAAATCCGGCCGCAGAGGCCTATGTGCGGCGCTTCGTGGCCGACGCCTGGCCCACCCTGCAACAGCTCGGCATGACCCAGGGGGCCTCACCCGACGCCTGGAGCTTCCACGCGACGCCGCAGGAAGCTGTCCGCGGTGCGCAGTTCGTGCAGGAGAACGCGCCGGAGCGAACCGACATAAAGCGGGCGCTGTATGCTTCACTGGAAGATGCCCTGGAGCCGGACGCGATCCTGGCCAGTTCCTCCTCCGGCCTGATCATGAGCGAATTGCAGGAGGGCCTGCGCACCCCGGGCCGCTTCGTCATCGGCCATCCATTCAACCCGCCGCATTTGATCCCTTTGGTGGAGGTTGTCGGCGGCAACCAGACCACGCCCGAGACGATCGCCTGGTGCCTGGATTTCTATAACGGCATCGGCAAGAAAGCGATCCACATCCGCCGCGAAGCGCCGGGGCATCTGGCCAACCGCCTTCAGGCGGCGCTGATCCGCGAGGCAATGCACGCGGTGGCGTCCGGCCTGGCCAGCGTGGAGGACGTGGACACCGCCATCACCGCCGGCCCCGGCCTGCGCTGGGCGATCATGGGCCCGCACATGACCCTGCACATGGGCGGCGGCGAAGGCGGCTACACCCACATGCTGAACCAGTTCGGCCCCGTGTTCGAAGGCTGGTGGGAAACGATGCACACGCTACAGATCGACGCCGGCCTGCGCCAACAGTTGATCGAGGGGGTGAACCGGGAATCCGGCGGGCGCAGCATCGCCGAACTCTCGGCCGAGCGCGACCGGCTGCTGGTGGAGATGATGACCATGATTGCCCGGGTAAGATCGTAACAACAACGGGGTTGGCGGGTCTGCGGAGTATCGATCGCCGCTTTGGAGGACCCCGCCCATGCAAAAGATCCTGAAACTCCTGACCTGGCCGGCGGCCTTGTTCATCGCCGGCACATTGCTCTGGTACGAACGTAACTGCCCAGGTAGTCGATCGCTGATCGACGGTTGA
>CAINEA010000667.1 GCA_903847525.1 uncultured Acetobacteraceae bacterium
CACTTCCGGCTCTGCCAGGAGCAGCCGCGCCAGACCCTCGGCCTGGTGTGCGGCGACGGAGATCTCATAGCCGTCCTCCCCGGTATAGCCGGAGCGGCTGATCAGGCATTCGATCCCCGCCACCGGCACCGAGGCCACGGCCATGAACGACATTTTATCCACGCCCGGCGACAGCCGGGCCAGCACCGCGGCGGCCATCGGCCCCTGCAGGGCCAGCAACCCCCGGTCGGGCTGCACGATCAGCCGAATCCCGGCCGGCATGGCGGCAGCGATATGGGCGAAATCGGCGTCCTTGCAGGCAGCATTCACCACCAGCGCGAGGTGATCGTCGCCGAGGTTGGCGACCATCAAGTCGTCGAGAATGCCGCCCTGGTCATTGGTCAGCAGCGTGTAGCGCTGCCGCCCTGGCTTCAGTCCGGCGATGTCGCCGGGCACCAGGGCCTCCAGCGCCGTGGCAGCACCGGGTCCGGCCAGCAGCGCCTGGCCCATATGGGAGACATCGAATAGCGCCGCCTTCGTCCGGCAATGCAGATGTTCGGCCAAAACCCCGCCGCGGCAGCGCGCCGCCAGATCTCCGGTCAGGTCGTACTGCACCGGCATCGCATAGCCGGCGAAGGGCACCATCCGTGCGCCCAGCGCCCGATGCAGGCCGTCGAGCGGCGTGGTCTTGAGAGTGTCTGACAAAAAAATGGCTCCGGACGCAAAAAGGACGCCCCTCGGCATCATGCCGAAAGGAACGACCCCCCTCTGTCACGGAACCTGAGAGATTCAGCCCGACGCGCCGTTACCGGCCTGCGAACCTTACTCCGTCGGTGCGGCGAACGCGGCTGCGTCCTCCGGCTTTCCAGAGATCCCTAGTTCCGGCGCGGTCCTTGTAGCCTGAGCGTTTCCGGGGGCCGGTTGCGCCTTCGGCGGCGAGTCCAACCCAATGCAGGATTGGCCTCACACTCTCCCGCGTCGGATGCACGAGAAGGACTCACCATGGCCTATCGCCGATCCGGGTTCAACCGCCTCATCAGTAGCGCGCGATGAATTATCGCTCGTCGCGGGTACGGGACGAATGATTGGGCCGTCGCTCTCGCGCGCTATCGCCTCGAGCGTGACCGGTTCAGTTCCAGTTCTTCCGGCGTCAGCTGAAAGCCGGCCGTCAGTGCATAGGCCGCCCCGGATTTGTCTGGCGAAATCGGCAGGGTCATGGCGATAATATCGGTCGTCAGCCGGACCGTGTCGATGTTCGGCGAGAACTCGGCATGCACGGGGAACATCTTCTTATCCAGAATTTCGCCGCCATCGCTCACCGCCACGAAGATCGTCACATCCGCGTTGCGCCCCACCATGGCCGGGCCACGCGTCAACGCCAAGGTCACCTGCATGTTGGTCGCCAACTGGCGTGCGGCATCCCCCGGCTTGCACGCACCGGACACTCCCAAAACTCGGCCGGTCATCACCAGATCGGTCAGGTCGCGGCCGCCGCCGTCGCGATAGCGGACGATATCGGCGGCATCCGCCAGAATCGCCGCGCGCGGGCAGGCCGGCGCGAAGGTGTTTTTGTCCGGCCCGCTGCACCCCGCGACCGCGGCGAGCAGCAGCGGCGCCAGCAAAACGGGCCTGAGGAAGGACGGCAGCGACACGCGAAAAGACATCGATGGCTCCAAGCTGGGGTATATCCAACCCAACGCTCGCAAGCACTGGGTCGTTGTCGGCGCGACGGCGCGACGGCATAATGCGCGAAGTTGCACGCCGCCATACTGCGCGCACCCACGCTTCCGGACAAATCACGCAACCCCCAACCGACGCAAGACCGGCTCGACACGAAACCGGTGGGCGTATCGCGAGGACTTCTTGGCCAACCGCTGCTTCCGTCCCGCTTCCACAAGTCAGGCCTGACCGGGATGGCCGTCTATACCGAGGTTTCCGACGACGCCCTGGAGACGTTCCTGGCCGACTACGACATCGGCAGCGCCGTTGCCTTCCGCGGCATCGCCGAGGGGGTGGAAAACAGCAATTTCTCCCTCCGCACCACCCAGGGCGACTTCATCCTCACGCTGTATGAAAAGCGCGTGAACCCCGACGACCTGCCCTGGTTCATCGGCCTGATGGAACATCTGGCCGCCGGTGGCATCGTCTGCCCGCAGCCGGTGCGCGCCCGCGACGGTCAGGCGTTGCGCATGCTCTGCGGCCGCCATGCCGCCATCACGACCTTCCTGCCCGGCGTCTGGCCGCGCCGCGTCCGAATGGAGCATTGCGGCCCGGTCGGCGCGGCGCTGGCTGCCCTGCATCTGGCAGGCGCCAATTTCGCTCCACGCCGGATCAACGCCCTCGGCCCGGCCGGCTGGCCGGCGCTGTTCGACCGCTGCCGCGACAGCGCCGACGACATCGCCCCCGGCCTGGCGCAGGAACTGAACAGCGCCCTTGCCGCCATCGAGGCGGGCTGGCCGCAGAATTTGCCGATCGGCCACATCCACGCCGACCTGTTCCCCGACAACGTCTTCTTCCTGGACGGCAGGCTCTCGGGCCTGATCGACTTCTATTTCGCCGCCACCGACATCCTGGCCTACGATCTGGCGATTTGCCTGAACGCCTGGTGCTTCGAGCCGGACTTTTCGTTCAACGTCACCAAAGCCCGCGCCATGCTGGCCGCCTATGTCGCGCACCGGCCGCTGTCGGACGCCGAACGCGCCGCCCTACCGGTGCTATGCCAGGGCGCTGCCTTGCGCTTCCTGCTGACCCGGTTGTTCGACTGGCTGAACACCCCCAACGGCGCCCTGGTCACCCGCAAGGATCCGCTGGAATACCTCCGCCGCCTGCGTTTTCACATGGCGGCCAAAAACGAGCACGCCTATGGCATCTGATACGATATCCTCCGAAACGGTCATCGACCTTGTAGAGATCTGGACCGATGGCGGCTGCAAGCCCAATCCCGGCCCCGGCGGCTGGGGCGCGATCCTGCGCTACAAAGGCGCCGAGCGCGAATTGTCGGGCGGCGAAAGCGCCACCACCAACAACCGCATGGAACTCACCGCGGCCGCCAGTGCGCTGGAAACCCTCAAGCGCCCCTGCCGCGTCGTCGTCCACACCGACAGCGAATACGTCAAGAACGGCATCACCCGCTGGCACACCGGCTGGGTGCGCCGCAACTGGCGCAACGCCTCCGGCGATCCCGTCGCCAACATGGATCTCTGGCGCCGCCTGCTGGACGCGGCCAAGCCGCACGAGATCGACTGGCGCTGGGTCCGCGGCCACTCCGGCGACCCGATGAACGAGCGCGCGGATGTGCTGGCAACCGAAGCACGGGAGCAGATCACCGCGCACTGACCGACCGCGGCCAGCGCCGACGCCGGCCGCAAGCCGGCTCAGATACTCAAATCGAAGAGATTATAGTCACGGATGCTGGCCTTCGCCGCCGCGTCCCAATGATAGGTCTCACCTGCCGCCAGATGCGGCGCATAGGCGAACGCCGCCTCGTCCGGAAACCGCTGCTGGCGGGCATTGATGCCGTAGCCGATCAGCTTCGCCCGCTCATGGATACGTTCGGCGTCATAGACCGCCGGCGCATTGTGCACACCGGCGCCCATCACTCCGAGAACGGACCGGCGGCGATGGAAACCAAAATTCACCGTTACCCGCCAGTCGGCGCTGGTATTGGCGAAAGAGCCATGCACGGTCTGCCGGTTGGTGATCGCTACATCGCCCGGTTTGCACACAATCGGCACCGCATCGGGCAACCGTTCGGCGCCAGCGGCGGCGACCATCGCCTTGATATCGGCCCGGCCGAGCCGGTGCGAACCCGGCACCACCCAAACCCCGTTGGCCGGCGTGCAGCCATATAGTTGCGCCATGAAGTTGAAGCCGTGCGAGCCCTGGTCCCAGTCCGGACTGTCCCAATGCGTCACGCCATCCTGATGCCAGGCAACCGACGCACCACGACCCGGTTCCTTAATGAACAGCGCCTCGTTGAACGGCACGAAATCATCGCCGTTCACCGCGGCGGCAACCGCCAATAGTTGCGGATGTCCATACACGCGCAAGGCGGACTCGGAGAACTGCAGCGAGCCGAGGATCAGGTACACCACCTCCTTCGGTGCATCGTCCGCCGCTTTCGGCTCGAACATCTTCACCGGATGGCGGCCATTCGCCAGGCTGGTGCCGCCGAACGGATCGCCCAGCGGCTTGGACCAGAACAGCGTCGGCGCCTTCTGGCCCACGCCCAAAGCCGGGCGGCCCTGTGCATCCAGTTCCGCGCCGCGCTCGGTGGGCAGGCGGGCCAGGATGTTCTGCAGGTCGTTCTCGATATCGACAAGTTCCTCGGGGCGAAGAACGTTCTCGAAGACGTAGAAGCCGCAGCGCCGATAGGCATCCAGAATATCCGGATGCACCTCGCCGTCCGCGGTAAAGCGGATCGGCCCCCGATTGCCCAGGCTGAAGGCGCGCTGCTCGCCCTGCGCCAGATACGCCTGCATCGCGGCCGCTTCGGGACCATAATCGACGGTCGCCCCGGTCAAGGACTTGCCGGTCAATGGCATGTTCATGGCGTTTTCCCTTTTCCATCGTTCGCACGGCTGAAAGCCCGGGCCCGCTCCGCCCCTTCCCGGGCCATGGCGGAGCATAGTCCGGTATAGGCGGTCGGATCGAGCAACCGGTCGATCTCCGCAGCACTCATATGCGCGGTCACCCGAGGATCAGCCGCCAGCAAATCGCCGAACCGGCGGTTCTCGACAAACGCCGCCTGCGCGGCGTCATAGACCACGTCATGCGCATGCTGCCGGCCGAGTGCGCGTCCCAGATCCAGCATCACCGCCTCCCCCATGATCAGGCCGTTGCCGAGATCCAAATTCGCCCGCATCCGCTCGGGGTGCAGTTCCAGCCCGCGCATCACCTCGGCCAGCCGGCTCAACGCATCGCCGATGGCAACGCAGGCGCGGCTTTCCGCGGCGTCGCTCATGAGGCTGGTGGTGCGATCCGCCTCGTGCTCGGTCTGCATCGCCTCCAGCGCCAGCGGCACCATCGCCCGCACCTCGGCCGCGGCGGCAATGATGTCCTGGCACAGTTTCGGGTTGCGCTTCTGCGGCATGGTGGAACTGCCCACCGTGCCCGGCGGCACCGGCTCCTCCACCTCGCCGAACTCGGTCTTCATCAGCGTGTAGACCTCGCGCGCGATCTTGCTGCACGTCGCCGCCAGCAGGCCGAGCAGCACCACATTCTCCGCCCCGTGATCGCCGATCGCTCGCG
>CAINEA010000668.1 GCA_903847525.1 uncultured Acetobacteraceae bacterium
CACGCCGAGGCCGCCGCCGATGGCCGCACCCTGGATGGCTCCGACAACCGGCTTCTTGTTGCTCATCATCCGGCTGGCGTGCTTGTACAAATGTTGACCGCCGCGGCCCTCGGTGGTTTCGGTGATATCCGCCCGGCGGGCGAAATCCGCACCGGAGCAGAAATGCTTCCCGGCGGCGCACAGCACCACGGCGCGGATTTCGTCGTCGGCATCGGCCACATCGTAGGCATCGGCGATGGAGTTGATCAGGTCGGTGTCGAAGAAGTTGTTGGGCGGACGGCGGATCTCGACGATCTGCACGCGGCCCTGCTTCCAGGTCCCCACGTCGCCGTAGATCTTCTCGCCGCTGTGGTGCTGAACCGCTGCGCTCATTTTCGTGTTTCCTCGCCAATGGAGTTGCTGCCGCCAGATCCGCGGTCTTGCTTTGATCGTATTGGAGGGGGGCGAGGTGTCAACCGAGCCGTGCTTGCCATCACCGGCGCTTCTGATAAGCGTGCTACCGACGAGGAAAAGGGCGGAAACCATGGATTTCGAACTCAGCGAAGAACACCGGATGATCAAGGACCTGATGGCAAGGTTCGTCCAGGACGAGCTTATGCCGCTGGAAAACACGGTGCTGGCGCGCGAGGCTTCCGGCGGTGGCTATCTGCTGACGCCGGAAGAAAAGGCGCCGATCGACGCACGTTCCAAGGAACTCGGCCTGTGGGGCCTCGATGCACCGCCGGAATTCGGTGGTTCGGACCTGCCGGTGATGGCGATGGTCGGGATCGAGGAGGAAAAGGGCAAGACCATAACTCC
Source organism: uncultured Acetobacteraceae bacterium (assembly GCA_903847525.1). GTDB lineage: Bacteria > Pseudomonadota > Alphaproteobacteria > Acetobacterales > Acetobacteraceae > PALSA-911. Next base: position 799 of record CAINEA010000668.1, read on the forward strand.
CTACACCTTGCCGCCCGACAGCCCGAACCTGCGCATGCTCATGAACACGTGCAACGAGGAGCAGAAGAAGCAATATCTCGAGCCCTATGCGCGCGGTGAACTGACCTCCGCCATCGCGATCTCCGAGCCAAATGCAGGCGGCGATCCCGCCGGCATGATGACCCGCGCGGTGCGCGACGGCGACGACTGGGTGATCAACGGCCGCAAGATCTGGGTCAGCCGGATGGGCCACGCCGACTTCACCATCCTGATGGCCGTCACCGACAAGGCCAAGGGCGCACGCGGCGGCATCTCGGCCTTCCTGCTGGACAAGGGCACACCCGGCTTCAACGTGCTGCGCCGCATTCCCATGCTCGGCGGCGCCTATACCTATGAACTGACGTTCGAGGATTGCCGCATACCCGCCTCCAAGCTGCTTGGCCGCGAGGGCTATGGCTTCGCCCCCATGCAGCAGCGCCTGTCCACCCGCCGCGTGCAGATGGCTGCCTGGTGCACAGGCATGGCCCAGCGCGCACTGGATATGATGATCGAATACGCCCCCCAGCGCGTCACGTTTGGCCTGCCGCTGTCCGAACGCCAGGCCGTGCAATGGTGGATCACCGATGCCGCCACCAAAATCCATGCCTGCCGGTTGATGACCTATGACGCTGCCTGGAAAATCGACCGCGGCGAAGAACCGCGCAACGAAGTGGCGATGATCAAGGTGTACTCCACCGAAATGGCCTGGGAGATCATCGACCACGCCATGCAGACCTTCGGCGGCATGGGCATGACCAAGGAATTGCCGCTGCAGATGATGGCCAACCGCGTGCGACTGATGCGCGTCTACGAAGGCCCCACCGAGGTCCACAAAATGGTCATTGCCCGCCGGCTGATCGGGAAGCGGTGAAGGGTTGGGGCAGAGCCCCAACCTTGATCAGTTCACCCCGACTGCGTCGCCGAGGGTGTCGCCGATGCCTTCGTGGATTACCAGATCAGCCATCCGATCAAGGCCCGTCGGGTCACGGTTGACAATTACCAGGGCCGCGCCGTTTTCCTTGGCGATTTCCGGAAACCCCGCGGCCGGATAAACCACCAGTGACGACCCGGTGACAATGAACAGGTCGGCGGCCAGGGTTTCTGCTTCCGCCCGCCGCATCGCTTCCACTGGCATCGACTGTCCGAACGATATGGTGGCGGTCTTCACATGGCCGCCACAGGCATCGCAATCCGGCGGTTCGCCGGTGCGTTCGAATGCCGCCAGGATGTCATCGATCTCATAACGCTTGGCACAGGACAGGCAGGTTGCGTAGGTCGAATTGCCGTGCAGTTCGATCACGTGGCTTTCCGGCACGCCGGAAGCCTGGTGCAGGCCGTCGATATTCTGGGTGATAACGGAGCTCGCGCGCCCCTCGCGGATCAGCCGGGCGACGGCACGATGGCCGCGGTTGGGCTCGGCGGCGCGCATGGTCTGGTCGGTGACGCGCTTGCGCCGCCAGGTCTCCCGGCGAGCCTCCGCTGAGGCCATGAAATCGCGAAAGTCGATCGGCGCCATCTTGGTCCACATTCCGCCGGGCGAGCGGAAATCGGGAATACCGGATTCCGTGCTGATCCCCGCTCCGGTGAAGAAGACGATCCGTTCCGCCTGCGCGATCAGGCGGCGGAGTTCGACACTTTCGGGCGACATCGCATTGTCTCCATTAGGGCAGGGCCTCCATCAGGGTCGCATGGTGAACGCGGCCGGCCCCGGCGTCAGCAGCGGCTCGGCCAGACGGGTAAATTCGCACAGCAGACGGCGCGAGTCGCGGGGATCGATGATCTCCTCCACCCAGAAGGTTTCCGCCGTGCGGAACGGCGAGCGCAGCTTGTTCAACCGGTCCTCGATCTCCGCCAGTTTCTTTGCCGGGTCGGGCGCGTCGGCGATGTCCTGACGATACGCTGCCTCGATCCCGCCTTCCAGCGGCAGAGAACCCCAATAGCCGGACGGCCAGGCATAGCGCAGCGACAGGCGGCCCATCGGCTGGTGAATGGCGCCGGCGACGCCGAACACATTGCGGATCAGGATGGTGCACCAGGGCACGGTGGTCTGGGTGATCGCGGCCATCGCCCGTACGCCGGCACGGATGGTGGCGGTCTTCTCCGCCTCCAGTCCGATCAGGAAGCCCGGGCAATCCACCATATGCACGACCGGCAGATGAAACGTCTGCGCCAGGTCGATGAAGCGGATCACCTTGGCGCAGGCATCGGCGGTCCAGGCGCCGGCATAGTGGTAGGGATCGCCGGCCATGATCGCGACCGCACGGCCATCGATCCGCGCGAAGCCGGTGATGATCGGCCGGCCGAACATCTGGCCCATCTCGAAGAAGCTGCCGCGATCAACCAGCGTCTCGATGATCGGGCGCATCTTGTAGACGCGGCGCCGGTCTTTCGGGATCACCTTGATCAGCGACTCGTCGCGCCGGTTCGGATCCTCGTTGCAGGGTTCCACCGGCGGCGTCGCGTAGATCGAGGACGGCAGGTACGACAGGAACCGCCGGGCACAGGCGAAGGCTTCCTCCTCGGTGTCCACCGCATGATCCACCGCGCCCGCCCGGCACTGGATTTCCCAGCCGCCCAGTTCCTGCTTGGTGAGCTTCTGGCCGATGCGTTCCACCACCGGCGGCCCGGCAACGAACATCGCAGAGGTGCTCTTGGTCATCACCGAATAATGGCTTGCCGCCAGCCGCGCCGCACCCAGACCCGCAACCGAACCGAGCCCCAGCGCCACCACCGGCACCGTCCCCAGGTTGCGCGCCACCAGATGGTAGCCGTACGATCCGCCAACCCTCCCCGGAAGATTGGCACGGCCCGTGGTTTCGATCGTCTTCACCGAACCGCCGCCGCCGGAGCCCTCGATGATGCGAATGATCGGCAGCCGGAATTCCAGCGCCATCTGCTCGGCCATCCAGGTCTTTTCCTTGATGGTGGCGTCCGCCGAGCCGCCGCGTACGGTGAAATCGTCACCACACACCACCACCGGCCGCCCGCCGACCAGCCCGCGCCCGATCACGCAGTTCGCAGACTGCAGATCGATCAGTTGGCTGTTGCTGTCGTAACTGGCCTTGCCGGCGATGGCGCCGATTTCGTGGAAACTGCCGGAATCCAGCACGCCGTCGATCCGCTCCCGCACCGTCAGCCTTCCGCCATCGTGCTGGCGCTTGATCTTGTCTTCGCCACCCATGCGCCGGGCCATCGTTTCACGCGCGCGCAGTTCGTCGAGTTCAGGTTGCCAGGTCATCGTGTCTTCCGTTTCTTGTTCTAATCGGCGAAGTGGCGCTACTCGGGCATCGCCGGTGGATTGGTCACCTCGAACAGTTCCCCGCCGTAATCGGCTTCCGCCGGCAG
>CAINEA010000669.1 GCA_903847525.1 uncultured Acetobacteraceae bacterium
AACGGCGTGCGGCCGCTGCAGCCGGTTGCCGCGAAGTAAGACCTCACAAGTAGCGAGAGCCCTGATGACCCGTCCCTTCGCCGATCTGCGCGTGCTCGATTTCACCACCACGATCGCCGGCCCGTACTGTGCCCGGCTGCTGGCCGATGCGGGGGCGGATGTGATCAAGATCGAGTCCCCCGAGGGCGAGCTGACCCGGCACCGCCCGCCGCTGCGCGAGGGCGCCAGCACGTCCTATGGCCAGCTGAACGCCGGCAAGCGCAGCCTGGTGCTGAATTTGAAGGAGCCGGGGGCGGTGGAGATCATCCGCCGGCTGGTGGCGAATGCCGATGTGCTGGTGGAGAATTTCCGCCCCGGTGTCATGGCGCGGTTCGGTCTGGGGTATCCGGCGCTGGCCGCGCTTAATCCGCGGCTGATCTACTGCGCGATTTCCGGTTACGGACAGACCGGGCCGTCGTCGGAACTGGCGGCCTATGCGCCGGCGATCCATGCGGCTTCCGGTTATGATCTGGCCCATTTGGTCTATCAGGAGGGCCGGGAACGGCCGGACAATTGCGGCATCTACACCGCCGATATCCTCAGCGGCACGTTCGCCTATGGCGCCATCGCCACCGCGCTGGTGCAGCGCCACGCCACGGGGCAAGGGCAGATGATCGACGTTTCCATGCTGGAGGCGATGCTGAACCTGACCACGACCGAGGTGCAGGTGGCGCAGTTCCCCCAGCCGCCGTCCGGCAAGCCGCTGTTCAGCCCGGTGGCGACGGCGAACGGCTACATCATGCCGGCGATCGCCAGTGAGCGGACGTTCCAGAATCTGGCCAAGGCGGCCGGCCGGGAGGATTGGGTGACCGATCCGCGCTTTGCCGAATACCCGACCCGCCGGGTGAACTGGGGCGTGCTGATCGAGGAGTTGGAGCAGTGGTCGCGGACGCTGAGCACTGCGGAATGCGAGGCGGCGATGAACCGCCACGGCGTGCCCTGCTCGGCCTATCGCAGTGTGGCCGAGGCGCTGGCGGATCCGCAGTTGGCGCACCGGGACGCGCTGGCCGAGGTGTTCGACGCCGGGGGGAGCTTTCGGGTGGTGAACGCGCCGTACCGGATGTCGGCCGGGTTGACGAAGGTGCGGGAGTTTTCCGCCGATCTGGGGCAGCATACGCGGGAGGTGCTTCACGATGCCGGGTACAGCGATGCGGAGATCGCGGCACTGATCGCGGCCGGCGCGGCGGTGGCGGCCTGAACCGCCCCGAACCGCTGGCTGCGCGGATTTTGTTGCATCTTATTGCGCGGACGGATTAGGGTCGGCATTAAGGTACCGTTGCCAAAATCAACCTTCTCCGTTCGGGCCCAAGTTCATGGACACGAGCCAGACGAAGCGCCGTTACCAGACGATCTTGCAGAAGGCGATCTTGACGCGGGCATGTCGCTGCATCGCCATTGCCGTTGGCCTGCTCGCCTCGGGCTCGGTGGCGGCATCGGCGGAACAGGTCAAGCAGGAACTGCAAAGCCTGTTCGTTACCGTGGATCGTATCAACGTGACCAGCAGCAAGCTGATGAAACTGATACGTACCGATATCGGCAACACCTGGCAGGATTTGGAGTTCATTACCACTTCTTGCAAATCGGGTGAATTCGTTACCCGGGCAGCTGGCGCGGGCGGGCTGCCCGGGACCTGGTCGGTGGACACCGCGTCCGACACCACCCATTGCACCACCGAATTCTCGACCCCCGGTCCGAAGATCGGCTGGCCTGGCAATTATGTCACGGCGCTGGCGGCCGATACGAAGGCGGGGGCCAAGCCGGTGTTCGACGCGGCCAAGAAGAACAGCGCGTTCCCGGCGGACAATCCGCAATACGGTTCGTCCGGCGCCGCGGCCGATGCGTTCAGCGTGCATGGCGGCAAGTCGGCCAACTATGCGCTGATATTCAACACGTCCACGCTGGCGGCCGGGTTTCGCAACCAGCTTGCCCAGCGGCTGTACCGCACGCTTCTGGCGGCCGGTTACACCGATACGCCGAAGGCGGACACCATCGAATACGACGCCGGTGACAAATTGCCGGACCCGCCGGGGTTTACCGACAAGACCGCCACCTATCAGAGTTTCCTGGACAGCATGAAGCTACTGGGTACGCAGCTGAAGTCCGGCACGCCGGCGGAAACCAAGGTTTACATCTTCGCCGAGGCCCATGGCGGCATCGCGGAAAGGACCGTGTCCTACCTAGACGGGCAGCTCGGCAAGCCCGGTGGCGGCACCATCGTTTCCAATGCCAATCCGACCGTTACCGTATTGGCCGACAATCCCGATGTGGTGGCCGGGCTGAAGCAGCAGGTGCCGAAGACGGGCGGGGGTTTTTGGGCCGACGATCCGACGATCGAGCGGGTGCAGTCGCCGTTTCTTACCTTCAGCACGCTGAGTTCGCATTTCGTCGGCGCGGCGCTGGTCTCGGTATCGCTGGATGGTATCTTGATCGGCCAGGTGGACATGAGCGATCCGCTGGGCGGCGACTTCCAGCTCTCGCTCAACGATGAGACGCTGAACGCACTGTTCCCGATCATCGACGCGACGGGAAGGCTGACCGCCGAATTCGCGTTGCCGGACAGTGCGGATCAGTTTCAGTTGGCCACGCCGGAGGACTGGCTGCTGCCGGGATCGGACAGCCTGGATTACGGCATCGGGCTTGGCTTCGCCGTCGAATCGCGGCTTGAAGACGTGTCCGAACCCGGCGCGCTGCCGTTGTTGGCTGGGGCGCTGGCGGCATTTTCCGTGTTCCTGCGGCCAGGGAGGAGGAATCCATGGGGACGATAGCCTGGGCTTTGCGGATTGCTGCCCGGATCATGGGCGGGTTCATTGTGCTGGGTGGGGTTCTGCTGGCGCAGACTGCGCCCGGCGCGGCGAGAACCATCACCCTGAGCGAATTGACGACCACGACCCGGCTCGACCTGGTCACCGTGGTCGGCGTCGTGCTGCTCTGTGAGGGGCCGTCGGGTACCATGGGCGGGCAGGAGATCTGCGAGGACGGCGACGGCAATATGGTGCCGCCGAGCGATTCCATCGAGTTCCGGTTGACCGACAATGGCACGAAGACGCTGGTTACTTTCTGCTCCGATACGACGCCTGGCGAGGATCCGGATATCGGCGATACCTGTCCTCCTCCGCTGACCGGCGACAAGGCGGTCGAGTTCGAAAGCCCGGCGCTGCCCGGCGGCGATGAGGAGACGCCGTATGAGCCGACGGTCGGGGAACCGGGCTATGCGGGGCCGGGCATCGACTACATTTTGATCAGCGACACCGCTCCGGTGCCCGAACCGGCGATGCCGTGGGTGCTCGGCGG
>CAINEA010000670.1 GCA_903847525.1 uncultured Acetobacteraceae bacterium
ACCGCGCAGACCAGGCGCTCGCCCTTCGGTGCCCGGCCGCGGGTGGGCGACATGTTCGTTGTGGCCCAGGTCTCATCCAGAAACACCAGGCGGTGCGGGTCGAGCGTCGGTTGCAGCGCGGCCCAGGTGCGCCGGGCCTCGACTATGTCCTCGCGATCCTGCTCCTCGGCCCGGAGGTGCTTTTTTTAAGTGTCAGGCCCATGCGGGCAACGACCTTCCACAGCACCGGATGGCTGACGCGGACCCCATGCGCGTTATCCAGCCACGACCGCAGCTCCCGCAGCTTCGCGTCAGGCCGCGCGGCGATCTCCGCGCGCAGAGCGCTGGTCAGCGGAGCCAGACGCAGTGGCACGTGATTATGCTAAGGACCAGGGGTCGCATCACCAAGGTCGCGAAGGCGTGCCCGAACCTTCGACACATAGGACGGGCTCACCCCAAAACGGGTGGCCACCTGCACAAGGGTCAGATCTGGGCAGGCCAGAACCCGGTCACGAAGATCCTGCCCGTAAGCTTGTCCACGTCGCCATGCCATGTTCGCCTCCGATATCACACGGAGACCCTCGAATCACATTTCGACCCCGTGTCGGAGCCCCAAATCGGGATTCCAGTCAGGGAGATTTCGGTCTAGTGGCAGCCCGACAAACTGGAGCAGTTCGATGGCTTCCATACGCAGGGCCTGATTGCCGGCCCGGTCATTACCGGGGGTGTCCGGCTGGCCGACGCGGTTAAGCTGAAATACGAAGTCGGCTATCTGTTCGGCCTGACCAATGCGAGCCCGAACGGCACGGTGCGCGGCCTGCTGGAACTGGAATGGCGATTTTGAGGATGGGACCGAAACCGATGCGTAAGATAGCCCAGATTTCCAGCGTTGCCGGTCTGGCGCTGAGGCAACCGCGGCGGCGGACGATTACGCTCTGAGCATCCAGAACAATGAATTCACGCCGGGGACCCTCGAAATCCCCGCCAATACCAAGGTCCGGACCGTCATCCGCAACCAGGACCCCACGCCCGAGGAATTCGACAGCGACGATCTCCACCACGAAAAGCTTATCCCCGACGGCAGCCAGGCCGTTGTGTTCGTCGGCCCGCTCGGTCCCGGTACGTACAAATTCATCGGCGAATTCAATTCGGCACCGCGAAGGGGCATGTAATCGTCAAGCCTTAATGCCCGTAGCCTGAATCCGCCCGCACCTTGCCGCGGAACACCCAGTACGACCAGGCGGTGTAGGCCAGCACCACCGGTAGCAGCACCGCCGTGCCGACCAGCAGGAACGCCTGACTGTTCGGCGAGGCGGAGGCGGTCCACAGGTCGACCGTTGCCGGAACAATCATCGGCCACAGGCTGATGGCCAGGCCCAGGAACGACATACCGAACATCGCCACGGTGGCCAGGAAGGGCTGGATTTCGTGCGTACCGCCGAAACCGCGCCAGGCGCCCAGGGCGGCCAGCGCCGCCCCGAGGGGGACAGGCCATAGCAGCAGGATATTGGGAAAGCTGATCCAGCGGCCGATGACCTGCGGCTGATGGAACAGCATATACAGCGATACGATCACGATGAAGGCGAGCACCAGGCCGAGCATCCTGCGCCCCATGGCGCGGGCCCAGTCCTGCAATCCGCCCTCGGTCTTCAGCACCAGCCAGCCGGCACCCAGCAGGGCGTAGCCGAACACCAGGGCCAGGCCGGATAGCAGCGGAAACGGAGCCACCCAGTCGAAGCTGCTGCCGGAGAACACCCGGCCGGTGACGGTGAAGCCCTCGACGAACATTCCCAGCATCACCCCCTGGGAGAATGCCGCCAACACGGAGCCGGCGAAGAAGCCGTGATCCCATACCGGACTCAGCGCGCTCGGCACCGTGCGGTATTCGAACGCCACGCCACGGAACATCAGCCCGACCAGCATCATCAGCACCGGGAAATACAGTGCCGGCACGATGATCGCGAAGGCCATCGGGAATGCCGCCAACAGGCCGACGGCGCCGAGGATCAGCCAGGTTTCATTGCCATCCCAGAAGGGTGACACGGAGGCGATCATCAGGTCGCGCTCGGCGATGGACGGGGCGGCGCGGGAGAGAATGCCGACCCCGAGGTCGAAGCCATCCAGCACCACGTACATGAAAATGCCGACGGCGATGATGGTGATCCAGATCAGGGTGAAATAGGTGTCCATCAGGCCGTCCCTCCCGCCTGCGGCGTCGCGGCACCCATTCCGGCCGCAAGCGGGCGTTGTCCACCAAGCAGGGCGACAGATTCGTCGGCCTCGCTGGAAGGCGCCTTGATCTGCGGCTCCTCTGCCGGGAAGCTTCGCATCAGGCGCAGGATCAGGAACAGGCCGGAGCCGAAGACGAAGCAGTAGACGACGACATAAATTGCCAGCGACAGGGCGACGTCCAGGCCGGTCAGTGACGGCGATACCGCATCCGCAGTGCGGAGCATCCCATACACCACCCAGGGCTGGCGGCCGGTTTCGGTCACGGTCCAGCCGGCGAGCACCGCCACGTAGCCGATGGGCGCCGCAAACAGGCAAAGGCGCTGAAACCAGGGTGTGGTGAACAACGCGCCACGCCGGCGCAGCCAAAGGCTTATCCCGACGATGCCGAGCATCGCCACCCCTGCCCCGACCATGATCCGGAAGGCAAAGAACACCACCGCGACCGGCGGCTGGTCTTCGGGCGAAACCTCGGTCAGGCCGGGGATCACGCCGAATGGGTCATGGCGGATGATCAGGCTGCCGAGATAGGGAATGCCGATCTCGAACCGGTTTGTCTGGGCCGCCTGGTCCGGCAACGCGAACAGCAGCAACGGCGCGCTTTCGCGCTTGGTCCAGTTGCCCTCCATCGCCGCCAGCTTGGTGGGTTGGTGCTCCAGCGTGTTCAGCCCGTGCTGGTCGCCGATCAGCAGTTGCGCCGGCACCAGGATGGTGGCCAGCCACATCGTCATCGACAGCATCTTGCGGCTTTCGGGAACGAACTGGTTCTTGCGCAGGTGATAGCAGGCAACGGCGACGACGATGAACGCGGTGGTGATGAAGAACGCCGTAACGGTATGGGTCAGGCGGTAGGGGAAGGATGGGTTGAAGATCACGTCCTGCCAGTCGGCCGCGAAGAAGCGGCCATCCACCCGTTCGTAGCCCGAAGGCGTCTGCATCCAGCTGTTCACCGACAGGATCCAGAAGGTGGAGGATACCGTTCCCAGCGCCACCAGGATCGCCGCGCCCGCGTGCACGATCGGCGGTACCAGCTTACGGCCGAACAGTAGCACGCCGAGGAAGGCGGCTTCGAGGAAGAATGCCGTCAGCCCTTCATAGGCAAGCAACGGCGCGACAACGTTGGACGTGGCGTCGGAGAAACGGCTCCAATTGGTACCGAACTGGAACGGCATCACGATGCCGGAAACGACGCCCAGGCCGAACGACACCGCGAAGATCCGCAGCCAGAATTGCGACAGGCGCAGATAGAGCGGATTCTTGGTGGCGAGATGCAGGCTTTCGAGCAACGCGACGAAGCAGGCGAGCCCGACCGTGAAAGCCGGCAGCAGGATGTGCATCGCCACGACCCAGACGAATTGCAAACGAGACAGAAGGACGGGGTCGAGATGCATGCGATGAACTCCGCTGCCGCCGGCGAACGACGGTCCCGATCAGGCGGCGGGAGGTGCCGCCGGGGTTGGCACGGATCCGGCCAGGGCGGCGGCCAGGGCGGCTTCCTTGTCGTGGTCGAAGGAGGTGCGCATAATTTTGCCGCCCGCACCGCGCAGATCGTCCATCACCTTATCCGCGGTCATGTTGCGGATGAGCAGGAACAACGCGGCCTCACCGGGATGGATCGCTTCAGCGACTTCCTTCATGAACTTGTCGTTGATGCCGAGATCGGTCAGCGCCCCGCCGATCGCGCCAGAAGCGGCGCCGATGGCGGCACCGGCCAGCGGCATCATGAAGATCAGGCCGATCAATGCCCCCCACATCGTGCCGGATGCGGCCGAAACCGCTGTTGTGTTGACCATCTGGTTCAGCTTGATCTTGCCGTCGTGCTTCTTCACCGCGACCACGGCATCCTCGAGGCTGATCAGATATTCCTTTTGCAGGTTGAGCACACGCTCCCGGACTTCCTCGGCCTTTTCCTCGCTGGGAAAGCAAATAACGACGAGATCGCTCATGACTGCCTCATATCTTTGGTTCACCCCGTTCCACGATGAAACGGGATTTGCAGTAAACTAGAGGCATAACCCGCTGAAAAGCCAGCTTGTTGTCAGGGTTTCATAAGATCGTCACTTGCGGCGGCCGGGCCGTGCTCAGTGGCGGGGCCGTGCCGCGAACTGCATGCACAGGATTTCCGCACCCGGCGGGCCCGCCACCGGCTGCAGGGCGGCGTCCTCCGGCGGGACGAAGACGCAGGACTTCACTGGCAGCAGCTTGTCCCCGGTCGCGGTCATGCTTCCAGAAAGAATGACCCAGAACTGCCCGCCACCGAGGCCGGGTTCCGGCCCGGTCAGCGTGCCGCCCGGCGCCAGGCGATAGCGCCATGCGGCGACGCCGTCCTCGGCCGGCGCGAGAATGGCTTCCTCGGTATCGGCCACCAGGCGGGCCAGTTCGGCTTCGGTGTAGACCCCGCGCACTTCGGCGGTGGCTTCCCGGTGGGGGTATCGGGCACGGGCTTGCCGCAAATCGGCGCGTTCGGCGGGCATGTAGCGTGCGCCGGGGTCCCAGCCATTGCGCAGCGTGAACCAATCCAGCCCCTTGTCGGAAGCAATCAGCGGGCCGTAGGCGGTGTAGGGGCCGGTATAATGCACGACGATGCCATCGACATCGTGCACGCCGAACTTGCCGCCGCCGCCGACCACGACCTGGAATTGTTCCGCCTGGTGGAAGTGCGGCCGGACGATGGCGCCGGGCTCCTTCTCCACGAGGAAGGCGACCGGGAAGAGCATGTCCTCGGATGGAGTGGGATCGTCGGTCTTCTTAGTGAAGCGGTTGGCGCCGATGAACAGGGTGTTCCAACCCTCATTGGCACGACGCTTGTTGGTCCGGCTGGCGACATCGCTGTCTGCGGTGAGGATCATGGCTGCCTCCTGAATTTTTCTGAGCCGATGTTCCGCTTCGGACGAGACCCTGTCAATTTTATCGGGGATCGCCGTTCAACGAAGCAAAATCCGCGCCGCGCGCCGCCAGGTCCAGCAGCGATTTCGCCGGCCCGAACGCCCAGCCTTGATGGCCCTGCCGGTAGTGGTGCAGACGCTCCAGGATCGCGGGAATACCGGCCCTGTCGGCCTGGAACATCGGGCCGCCCTTCGCGGCGGGAAAGCCGTATCCGTTGACGTAGATCACGTCGATGTCCACCGGGCGGTAGGCGATGCCCTCCTCCAGCAGCTTCGCCGCCTCGTTCACCATCGCCAGATGGCAGCGCTCGACGATTTCCGCCGGGCCGATCTCGCGGCGGCGCAGGCCGAGGCTGGGCGAGTGGGCGACGATCATTGCCTCGATCTCGGGGTCGCGCAGGCCCTGTCGTACCTCCGGCGTGTAGAGATAGTAGCCGGCGTTGGTCTTCTGCCCGAAGCGGCCCATTTCGCAGATCAGGTCGGGGATCTTCGAATAGGGCCTGTCCGGCCGTTCGATCGCGCGGCGCTTGCGGATGTTCCAGCCGATGTCGCCGCCGGCGAGATCCATCACCCGAAACGGCCCCATCGCCCAGCCATAGGCCTGCATCGCGTCGTCGATCTGGCGCGGCACGCAGCCTTCGTCCAGCAGGAAATAGGCCTGGCGGAGATATTCCTCGAAGATCCGATTGCCGATGAAACCGTCGCATACGCCGGCGACGACGCCGACCTTGGCGATGCGCCCAGCGAAGTCGAGCGCGGAGGCGAGCACGTCCGGCGCGGTGGCATCGGCGCGCACGATCTCCAGCAGGCGCATGACATGCGCCGGGCTGAAGAAATGCAGGCCGAGCACGCGCGACGGGTCGCGTACCGCGGCGGCGATGGCGTTCACGTCCAGCGTGGAGGTGTTGCTGGCCAGGATGGCGTTCGGGCTCGCGATCCGGTCGAGTTTGGCGAACACCTCGCGCTTGACGCCCAGATCCTCGAACACGGCTTCGATCACCAGGTCGGCGCCGGCGATGTCGGCGAGCTCCAGGCTGGGGCGCAGCAGGCCGAAGCGCCGGTCCGCTTCCTCCTGCGTGACGCGGCCGCGAGACACGCTGGAATCCAGGTTCTTGCGGATGTTCGCGGCGCCGCGCTGCAGCGCCTCGGGCTTGTGCTCGATCATCGTCACCGGCAGGCCGGCGTTCAGCAGCGCGGTGGCGATCCCCGCCCCCATCGTCCCGGCGCCGATCACGGCGGCCTGCGCGATGGGGCGGCGTGGCGTCCCGGCCGGAAGGCCCGGAATAATGGCGGCAATCGCCTCGCCCTGCTTGACATAGTCCAGCCCGGTCCGGTCTTGCGTGATCGTGTCGTGTGTCATGTCGTTCCTCTTGCTGCGGCGCACCGTAGCGAGGCACCCCTGGTTTTGACAGGGGTGGAGCGGCACCCGACTATGCCGGCAATCACGACAAAGATGAGAGAGAAACCCATGGGCGCCCTGATCGAGACCATCGCCGACTATGCCGTGCGCGAGCAGACCCGCCAGCTGCCCGAGGAGGTGCGCCATCACGCCAAGCGGGCACTGATCGACTGGTTCGCGGCCCTGCTGCCGGGGGCCAGGCTCGAGCCGGCCACGCGGCTGTTCCGGGCGCTGGCGGATGAACTCGGCCACGGCAAGGCGATGGTCTACGGCGCCAACCAGCGCGCGCCGCTGCGCACCGCGGCGCTTCTGAATGGGGCTGCATCCCATACCATCGAGTTCGACGACATCTTCCGCGACGCGGTCTATCACCCCGGCTGCCCGGTGATCGCCGCCGCCCTGGCCGCCGCGCAGGCGCGCGAGGTGGACGGCGATACGCTGCTGCGCGCGATCGTGGTGGGCTACGAGGTTTCCACCCGCATCGGCGTGGCGGTGCAGCCGTCGCATTATCGCTTCTGGCACACCACCGGCACGATCGGCACCTTCGGCGCGGCGGCAGCCGTCGCCACCGTGCTGAAGCTGGACCGCACGCAATTCGCCGACGCGATCGGCGCCGCCGGCACCTTCGCCGCCGCCCTGCAGCAGGCGTTCCGCACCCAGACCCAAAGCAAGCCGCTGCATGCCGGGCACGCCGCCGAGGCCGGTGCGCTGGCGGCGATGGGCGCGGCGGAGGGGGTTACCGGGGCGCACGATATTCTGGAAGGGCCGGCCGGCTTCGGGGCCGCGATGAGCGTGGATCCGAACTGGGCCGCGGCGACCGACGGGCTGGGCAGCCGCTACAACATCACCGCGATGACCTTCAAGAACCACGGCTGCTGCGGCCATAGCTTCGCGCCGATCGACGCCGCCCTGGTGCTGAAGAAGGAACATGGCTTCACGCCGGAAGATATCGAGAAGATCACCGTCAGTACCTACAAGGCCAGCGTGGACATCACCGGCCGGTGGGAGGTGGAAACCCCGTTCGACGGGCGGTTCAGCACCCCCTACACGGTGGCCAGCGCGATGGTGCACGGCAGCGTTCGGCTGGACAGCGTGACGCCGGAACGGCTGCGCGACCCGGCGGTGCATGCGCTGATGCAGCGGGTGAAGATGGAGATCGATCCGAAATGCGAGGCCGAGTTCCCCGGCCGCCGCTCGGCGATCGTTTCCATCGCCTTGAAGGACGGAAGGCAGGTTCGGCATTACCAGCCGACACGCAAGGGCGATCCGGACATGCCGCTGTCGGACCTGGAACTGACCGAAAAATACTACGAGCTGGCAACGCCGGTGATCGGCAAGCCGCCGGCGGACCGGTTGCTGACGGAAATCTGGGGCACGGACCGGCAAAATCGGGCCGGTTTCTACATTTAGATTGCCACGCGACCGGGGCAGCCCCCCGGCCGCATGGTCTGATTTAGTGCTGGCCTTCGGGCATCCGGACCACCAAGCCGTCGAGGGCTTCGGTGACGGTGATCTGGCAGGACAGGCGGGAATTATCCTGCGTGGTGGCGGCAAAGCTCAGCATGCTGGCTTCCTGCGCGGCTGGCGCGCCGGCTTCCGCCAGCACCTTGGCCTGCCATTCCGGCTCGATATACACGTGGCAGGTCGCGCAGGCGCATTCGCCGCCGCAATCGGCATCGATACCCGGGACGTTGTTGGTGATGGCGGCGAGCATGACGCTGAGGCCGGTTTTGGCCTCGACCGTATGCGCGGTGCCGTTGTGTTCGATAAAGGTGACCTTTGGCATTTGCTTCCCCGTGTTACGTCCCCTACGGGGCGCTTAATCGACTTATAGCAAGTCCTTCATGGAAACCGCCATATCCGCCAGGCGCTCGCGCGGCACCGGTTTGCGCTTCGCGATCAGCAGCTTGCCGGCCATGAATTCGGGCGGCGCGTTCACGGCCTCGACCGACCGCACCGTGGCGTCCGGGGCCAGATGGAAGACGGCGAAACTGCCGGTGGCGGGGTCTCCGCGCAGGATGGTTTCGGTGACATCGAACGGCATGCCGGCGATCTGCAGGCGGATGTTGTACTGATCGGACCAGAACCAGGGAATTTCCGGCGCCGGCGGCGGACGGCCGCACAGGCTGGCGGCGGCCTGCTTGGACTGCTCGATCGCGTTGGGCACAGATTCCAGCCGGACATTGCGGCTATAGGGCTCGAGCGGACGGAACGTGCAGTCGCCGATGGCGTAGATCGCCGGATCCGAGGTCCGGCTGGCGGCATCGACCTCGATTCCGTTCCCGCACGACAGCCCGCAGGCGCGGGCCAGTTCGTCATTGGCGACGGCGCCGACGCCGATCAAGACGGCATCGCATTGGATCGTCTTGCCGTTCGACAGGCGGATCGCAGCGATCTGTCCCCCCTGCCCTTCCAGCGCCTCGACACCGGCATCGAGCTCGATGGCTACCCCCTTGGATCGGTGAAAATCCTGGAAGAACGTGGACAGAGGCGGCGACGCCACGCGCGCGAGCAGGCGGGGCTCGCGTTCGATGATCGTCACTTCCGCCCCCAGCGCTTGGGCGGAGGCGGCCGCTTCCAGCCCGATATAGCCGCCGCCGATGATGGCGAGGCGCCGACCCTCGCCGATCGCCGCCTTCAGGCGGTCGGCATCCGCGGCGGTGCGCAGTTCCATCACCCCGACCAGGTCCGCTCCAGGCAGCGGCAGTTTCCGCGCGCGCGCGCCGAGGGCGAGGATCAGGTGGTCATAGGCAAGGCTTTCGCCACAGTTCAGACTCAGGGTGTGGGTGGCCCGGTCGATCGCGGTAGCGACGGTGCCCAGCCGCAACTCGATCGCGTTGTCGGCGTAGAAATTTTCCGGGCGAAGGGCCAGAGATGCGGCATCGGCCTCCCCCTTCAGCCAGGCCTTCGACAAAGGTGGCCGATGATAGGGCGGGATCGGTTCGGCCCCGACCAGGGTGATCGGTCCGGACCAGCCATATTGCCGCAGGAAAGCGACGACCGAGCCCCCCGCATGGCCGGCGCCGACGACGACGATCCTGTCCGTTTCCTGTCCCATCCCGGAAGGTTAGCGGCGCAACCCCGCTTGCGCTACTCGGCCGCGGCGAACACCGGAGCGGTCTTGGCGACACGCAGGACCAGCATGGAGGCCAACAGGCAGGCGATTCCGGCGGACAGGAACGCCATCAGGTAGTTACCGGTGAAGCTGCGCACATAGCCGGCCCCGAAGGCGGCGATCGCGCCGCCGACCTGGTGGCCGACGAAGATCCAGGAAACGATCACCGGCGCATCCTTGCGGCCGAAGACCTCGTTCGTGAGCGCGAAGGTGGCGGGGCCGGTGGCAACCCAGTCGAGCCCGTAGAACACCGCGAAGATCGCCAGCGGGCCGGCGCCGAAATCGGTGAACGGCATGATCATCAAGGATAGCCCGCGCAGGCTGTAGTACCAGAACAGCAGCACGCGGGGGTTCCACCGGTCGCACATCCAGCCCGAAGCTGCCGAGCCAATCAGGCTGAACACGCCGATCACTGCCAGGATGGACGCGCCGTTCATCTCGGAAATGCCGTTATCGGCGCAATAGGCGATCAGATGGGTGTTGATCAGGCCATTCGTGGACAGGCCGCAGATGCCGAAGCTGAGCGTGAGCAGCCAGAAATCCATTGAACCCGACGCCCGGCGCAGGGCGTGCACGGCGATCATGAACGGATTGGCGCTGCGCGCCTGGGGCGCGACGACCGCAGTCCCGCCATAGGGCGGCAGACCGACGGAGGCTGGAGATTCCGGCAGGACGATCATGACGATCGGGATCATCACGGCGATCGCCGCCGTCACGCCGATCGCCACGCCCTGCCAGCCGTAATGATTGGCCAGCAAAGCCAGCAGCGGCAGGAACACCAGTTGGCCGGCGGCATTGGCCGAGGACAGCAGGCCCATCGCGAAGCCGCTGCGTTCGATGAACCAGCGATTGGCCACCGCGGCGGCCATGCCGACGGCGCCGGCGCCCGAGCCGATACCGACCATCAGGCCCCAGGTAACGAATAGCTGCCACGATTCGGTCATGAAATAGGACAGGCCGGTGCCGGACATCAGCACCACCATGCAGCCAAGGATGGTGCGCTTGAGGCCGATCACCTCCATCAGCCCGGCCAGGAACGGACCGGTAAGGCCCAGCAGGATGATATTAATCGAGACGGCGCCGGAGATGGTGGAAACATCCCATCCGAAGGCGCGCTGCAGCGGCACGATCATCACGCCGGGGGCGGCGCGGACACCGACGCCGGCCAGCATGGCGCAGAACATGACCGCGAGGACGACCCAGCCGTAATGGAAACTCCGACCGGACCGGCCATCCAGGCCGCCGGAGCAAAGTTTAGCGAGTTTCTGCGGGTTCATACCAACGGCCTTCTCTGAATACCGGTCAGTATAGATGACCTGTCTTCTTTGTCAGCCGCCAAATACGAAAATCGGGGATGCAAAAAAACGCATGGGCAAAAGCCTGCCATCCCGGAAACTGCGCCGGCCCCGCACGACAGGACGCAGGGGAACACGGACATCCGAGACGAGTTAGCAACAAAAAAGGACGGTCCCTCGCGGCACCGCCCCCTGGCCTGCAGGTATCGATCGATCAGCGGCGCCGGATGACGAGGCCCATGCCGATCAACCCCACCGCCAGCAACGCCAGCGAAGCCGGTTCGGGCATATCCTGGACAACGAACTGAAAGGCACCGATGCCCGGTTGGATATATTGCGCCAGGACGCAAACCGGTGGGTTCTCCGAGCTTTCGCAGCCGGTCGTCAACATGTAGTCGGTTTGGTTATTGAATGCATCGCCGCGTTTGAATACGCCCGCCGATGCAAGATTGGGCGCCACGAGTGGCGCTGTGAAGTCGATTACACTGATATAGAAAGCCGCGTCGGTATAGGTCACGCCAAGCCCCACATTGTCGCCGGCCGCGGGAACCGCGCTATAGCTCAGATTGAAATCACTGCCCGGGAGGCCTCCGGTCAGGCTGATCGTCAGGCTGGTCAGGACATCCGGGTACGGCCCGGCGGGAAGCGTGAAACCGCCGCCCACATCGAGGCCCGCGGCAAATGA
>CAINEA010000671.1 GCA_903847525.1 uncultured Acetobacteraceae bacterium
CAGCACGCCAATCAGCCGCTGCTTGCCCTCCGTTCCGGCCGCGGCGGAAATCTCCACCTCCACATCGCTGCCGAGTTCGCCATGCAGCACCGTGGTGAAGCGCCGCACGACGCCATGTCGTTGCAAGGTCGTCAGCAGCACCGACGCATCGGCTCCGGGCTGGGACAGCCATCGGCCAAGGCGTTCCCCAATAACCGCGCCCGGGGTGCCGACCTGGGCCAGGTCCAGGAAACCCTTGCTCGCATGGCGGATGATCCCGTCCGCATCGATAACCGCGAATCCATCCGGCAGTTGTTCGAGCAGATCGGCGATGGGCAGCGAATTACCGCGTTCGGGCAAGGGCCGCGCAGTGCCGACCGGCATGACCTGCAGCAGGAACACAGGACCCGGCTCGGACGTCATCATGGATGCCCGCACCGTCCAGGGTGTCCGGTCCGGACCAAGATGTACCAGGATGCCCGGCGCCCGGCTCTGCTCGCGAACCCGCGCCAGCATGCCCTGAAACGGCTCGCGCTCCTGCAAGGCCATTTCCGCCAGCAGATCCTGGCCGCGAGTCAGCCCGAGCAGGCGGATGGCCGCAGGATTGGAATCCAGGATCCACAAATTGTCGATCCGCACCAGCAGCACCGCGTCGTTGGACGCATCGAACAACTGGCGGTAGCGCGTTTCGACCTCGCGCAGCTTCCAGTAATCCTGCTCCATGGCCTGTTGGGCGGCGATCAGCCGGGATTGGAGCTCGGCGACAGCCTGCAGGCTGCGGCCGATGGCGATCAGCCCGTCCTTCCCGCCGAGCCGCACCGTGGTGTACTCGATCGGCAATTCTAGCCCGCTGGGAAAACGCTGAGTCACCTGGCTGTACGCCGAAACGCCGTTCCGCCTGGCGTCCTCGACCATGCGCGACACCTTGCCGCTGCCGATGTCGCCAACCGTCTCGGTCCATGGCCGCCCGCGCCACGCCTCGACACCCTCCGACGACATCGCGTCA
The DNA here is from genome assembly GCA_903847525.1 of uncultured Acetobacteraceae bacterium. Taxonomy (GTDB): domain Bacteria; phylum Pseudomonadota; class Alphaproteobacteria; order Acetobacterales; family Acetobacteraceae; genus PALSA-911. The sequence goes on from CAINEA010000671.1 coordinate 986, forward strand.
GACAGGGTTATGTCCTTAATCACCCCCTCGATATCGAGGATCAGGGTGATATCGGGTTGGACGTACGTCATGCCCGACATGTGAACTCCAATGCTTTCTGTCGCCGTGCCCGAATACGGGATAGGTTGAATAACTTATCGGCTCATTCTAAAGAAAATGTAAGCCTTCCTTGACACGCCAGACGCCAGGCTACCATCTTTTAATGATCCGACGCCCCTCGGCGGCGTTGCCCCTGCTTTCCAAGGACGAATGTGTATTACCGCATTGACGCTCGATCATGCCTCCGCGACCGGTAACCCAGGGATTTGCGTTGCCGCCGGCCGAGCCCGCCAGCCTGCACGTCCAACCGCCCAAGCTGTCCATCGAATTGCGCGCACGTACGGGCAAGCTGCATACCCAGGCCGAGCGCTCGGGTGTCATCGTGGAAATTCTGCACGGCCGGGTCACGCGTGACGGCTACGCCCTTTACCTGCGCAACCTCCTGCCGGCCTATCAGGCCATGGAGCAGGGCTTGGCCCGGCGTCGCCACGCGCCGGGGTTTCGCGGCATTGCCGATCCCGGCCTGTTCCGCGCGGAGGCGATTCTTCGCGACATGACCGCGCTGTGCGGCTCGGACTGGGCCGGCACGCTGCCAATGCTGCCGGAGGGAGAACTCTATGCCAGCCGGATGCTCCATGCCGCCGCCGGCGACGGCACGGCGCTGATCGGCCACGCCTACACCCGCTATCTCGGCGACCTCAGCGGTGCGCAGGTCCTGAAGCGGTCGTTGATGTGCGCGCCGGGTCTGCAGCCGGACATGCTCACCTTCTTCGACTTTCCGGCCATCGCCGACCTCCCAGCGTACAGGAATGTGTTCCGGGACGCACTCGATGCCGCCGCGTCCGACATCCCGGACACCGAACTCGTGCTGTCCGAAGCGGTGCAGGCCTTTCAGCACAATATCGACATTTCCGAAGCGGTTCAGGCCGCGCTCACCGCATAGCGCTACCGGTTGCATCCTGACCGCCACCGTCTCAGGAAAAAATGTCCGACGGGCTTTCCGCGCGCAGCTGTTCGGCCAGCGCCTCGCCGATGCGCTCGGCGTCGGCCGGCGCGCCGCACAGACTCCGCTTGAGCAGGAAGGATCCGTCCTCCCGGGCGACCAGCCCGGTCAACCGCATCTGCCCATCCGCTAACAGCCGCGCGTGGCCGCCAATCGGCGTGCGGCAGGAACCGTCCAATCCGGCGAGCATCCGGCGCTCGGCGGTCGCGACCGCGCGGGCCTGCGGGTTCTCGATGGCGGAAAGCAGTTCACGCAGTTCGATGTCGTCCGCGCGCACGGTCACGCCGACGATCCCCTGGCAGGCGGCCGGCACCATCATTTCCGCGTCCAGCACAACCGACGCTTCGTGTTCCAGGCCAAGCCGGCGCAGTCCGGCCAGGGCCAGCAGGCTCGCCGCATATTGCCCGTCGCGGAGCTTGCCCAGGCGAGACTGCACGTTGCCCCGGATCGTTTCGATCCGCAGGTCTGGGCGGACATGCATCAGTTGCGCCTGCCGGCGAACCGAAGACGTGCCGATCACCGCGCCACGCGGCAGGCAGGCCAGAGGATCGCCGGGTTCCTCCACGCCGCACGTATCGCCAAGGATCGCGTCACCAAGGATTAGCGCATCGCGCGCATCCTCGCGCTTGAGCGTGCAGGCCAGCACGATGCCGCCGGGCAGTTCGGTTTCCAGGTCCTTCAGGCTGTGCACGGCGAAGTCGATGCGCCCGTCCGACAATGCCTCGTGGATCTCCTTGGCGAACAGGCCCTTGCCGCCGATTTCCGCCAGGCGGCGGTCCTGGATGCGATCCCCGGTCGTGCTGATGGCATGTTCCTGAAACACATCCATCCCGCGGAGCACCGGGCAAAATCGGGTAAGCATCGATAGGAAATCACGTGTCTGCACCAAGGCCAGCGGGGATGCACGGGTACCAACCCGAAGCGGCAGGGAGCGATGATGCGGCCGAACCCGCGGCAAGCTGTGCCCGATCGGGCCATTCGCCGATAGGGCATCTGCCGGATAGGCGTTGGATGACATGACCATTTCCCCGTTCGTTCCTTTTGTCGTCATCGGCCCGGCAGAACGCCCCTTGCGCGTGCCGGGCTTTCACTGTTTGGCGAAAGGCGGATTGAGGCGGACGATCGTCAGGTTCAGGAACGCGGCGAATGACACCCAGGCCAGATAGGGCACCAGCAGCAGGCTGGCCGTGGCCGAAATCGGCGTCAGCGCAACGATCAAGGCCAGGATGGAAAGCCACAGAAACGGCACCTCGATCAGCGCCAGGTCCGGCCGGCGAAAGCGGAAGAACAGCGGACTCCAAAGAATGTTCAGCAATCCATTGAGGCCGAATAGCCCGGCGATCTGCATCCGGCTCGCCGGGCCTTCGGCATCGCGCCAAGCCAGATAGCCGGAATAGGAAGCCAGACCCAGGATCACCGTCCAGGCCGGGCCGAAAAGCCAATCCGGCGGCTGCCAGGATGGCTTTCGTATCGAGCGGTACCAGGGCGAGATATCGGTCAGCCAGGCACCGCACCCCGCGACCGCAATTCCCCATGCGGCGGCCAGCACGATCGCCGTGGTCATACCGATGCGAATCCAAGCAGATGCGACAGATCCTTGAAGAAAATTCGCAAATGCGCCACGGGCTTCTTTCGCACCAATTCCTTGTTCATATAGGCATCCCAGGTAAGCTGTTGCACGTCGGGGTCGCGGCAGATGCTGACGAATTTCTCGCGCCGCTTGTCACTCGAATACCAGAACCATTGCATCATGCCGAGGATCCAGAACACCCGGCCATGCGCCTTCATGAAGCGCTTGCGGGCCAGCCGCAATGCGCGAGCGTCACCGGTCGCGCAAAAAGCGGCGGCGGCTTCCCCCGCCAGCCTGCCGCCGAGCATGGCATAGAAAATACCCTCGCCGGACGCGGGCGCCACAACGCCGGCGGCGTCACCCGCCAGAACCACGTCACGGCCATTGTCCCACCGCCGCATCGGCCGCAGCGGGATCGGAGCGCCCTCCCGCCGAATTGTCTCGACATTTCCCAGCCCCGCCGTGTCGCGCAACCGGGTGACCGATTGACGCAGCGAAAACCCCTTCTGCGCGGAGCCGGACCCGACACTGGTCGTATCGCCGTGCGGAAACACCCAACCGTAGAAATCCGGCGACAGCCTACCCTGATAATAGACATCGCAGCGCGCGCCATCGAATGTCGTATCGTCGCGCGGGGAGCGGACGATTTCGTGATAGGCGAACACGTAACGCACATGATCGGCGCCAGGCACACATTGGCGTGCCACCTTGGATTTCGCCCCATCCGCCCCGACGATCACGCGGGCACGCACGCTGGCCGGCCCGTTGCCGTCGCCGCCCGTATCATAATGAACGATCGCCGTCCCGTCCGCATCGCGGCCGACCCGATCGAAGGTGCCGGTGCGGCGTTGCGCGCCCGCGGCCTCGGCGCGCTGGCGCAGCCACTCGTCGAACTGTTCCCGGTCCACCATGCCGACAAAGCCGCCGTCGATGGGCATGTCCACTTCCCGGGATGCCGGCGATACCATCCTGGCGGATTTCACCCGGGCGACGAGAAGATCGTCCGGGATGGCGAAGTCGCGGATCAGCCGCGGCGGAATCGCGCCGCCGCATGGCTTGATCCGGCCGCCGCGATCCAGCAGGAGCACCGAAAGGCCTTGGCCAGCGAGGTCGGTGGCAGCGGTCGCACCGGCCGGGCCGCCGCCGACCACCACTACGTCGAAGGTTTCCAGATCGATCATCTCGGTCATCCTTGTCCAACGCTTATAATCGGCCGGCCATCGGCGATAGCCGGATTTTCTGGCTTGCGAACGGATCGGGACGGGAAGACCTGGGTTGCCTGCCACGCCGCGAACAGGAACAGCGCCGCTTCGCCCAGGAATACCGCGCCATAGGCCGTATTCGGCGAGCCGAACAGCCAGCGTGCCAGATCGCTGGCCAGCGTGCCGAAAAGGCCACCCAGACCGAAGGCGATCGCCTGCGCCGCCCCCCAAAGCCCCATCCGCACACCCTCGCGCGCGGGCAGCCCGATGCTGGCCAGGCCCATCATCGAGCCGATCGCAGCAATGACGAACACGCCATTGGCAACGCCGAGCACGAAGACATTCGGCTGCAACGGCCAGCCGGACCCCATCACTCCCGCCGCGATCAATCCGATCGATGCCATGGCCGAAGCCATGCAGCCGCCCACCGACCAGGTCCGCATGGACGCCAGCCATCCCCTGCCCAGGCTGGCGCAGATCGCGACAATCAGCATGCCGGTGAACACACCGCCGTGCAGCCATCCCGCGATCCGCGCCGACGCGCCGGGGGACATCGCGAAAACATTGCCGGCGAAGGGCTCGAGGATCAGTTCCTGCGCGCTGTAGGCGAACATGGAAATGAACACAAAGAGCGCAAACCGCCGCGCCCGCTTCTCCGCCCAGACCTGCATGATTGCCTGCCGGAACGGTGGCTGCACCGGCGCCGGGCCGTCAGGCTGCATTGGAAGCAGGGCCGGGCCCTCGATATGGCGAATGGCCAGCAGCGTCAGGGCAAACGCGGTGCCGGACGCCGCCGCGGTCACCGCGATCAACCGCGCCATCGAAAACGGATCCAGCAGCTTGCTGACGATCGCCGCGGTCACCGCGAAACCGGCCAGCATCATCAGCCATACGATGGTCGCGGCGGCCGCGCGCCGGCGTGGCTCCACGCGCGCCGCCAGCAGCACCAGCAGGGATGTACCGGACGTGCTGACGCCGACCCCGACCAGGGTATAGGCGAGCACCGCCAGAGCGATGCCGGCGGCGGGGAGGCGGGCCATCCACGCGGTGGCGAGCGCCGCCAAGACCCCGCCCGCCGCGAGCACGCCCATACCGCCGATGATCCAGGGCGTTCTCCGCCCGCCAAGATCCGAACCGTATCCCATCCGCGGCCGCAGGACCTGAAGCGCATAATGCAACGCAACCAATGCGCCCGGAACGGCGGCCGGAAAGGCGAGTTCGACCACCATCACGCGGTTCATCGTAGAAGTAACGAGCAGAACCACCGCACCCAGCGCTGCCTGCACGGCGCCAAGCCGCAGAATTCCACCCCAGCCGAGCGGCATGGCGTTCATCCGCCGACCGCCGGGCGCAATGCGAAAGCGGTTACCAGCATGCCGATCACGTACAAGGTCGTGCCCGTGGCATTGTACCAGGGTGCGAGCTTGAAAGGATTGCTCAGCAACCTGGCCATCAGGACCAACTGGGCCAGCAGTAGCAAGACCACCGACAGGGCATGCCAAAGAAAACCCCAGTTGAACAGCAAGCCGGCGACGGCGATTTGCGGAATCGTCATCACCAGGCAGGCAACCCTCGCCGCGTTGTCCACGCCAAGGCGCGCCGGCAGGGAACCGATGCCCATGGCACGGTCGCCTTCGACCGACTTGAAATCATTCAGCGTCATGATCCCGTGCGCACCGATGCTGTACAGGCCGGCCATCGCAAACACGCGCAAGCCGGGATTGGCCCCCAGCATGACCGCTGTGCCGGTGATCCAGGGCAGGCCCTCGTAGCAGGCGCCGCAGGCGGCGTTGCCCCACCAGCCATTAAGTTTCAACCGCAATGGTGGAGCGCTGTAGGCCCAGGCGAAGCTGAGCCCGATCAGGGTCGCCAGAAAGGCCCATGCGCCCAGCGTTGCCGCCACCAGCAGCGACAGCAGGGTCCAGCCGATCGCGATATACAGTCCTTGCTGGCCCGGAATGCGCCCCGAGGGGATCGGCCGGTCC
>CAINEA010000672.1 GCA_903847525.1 uncultured Acetobacteraceae bacterium
GCGCCCTGGCGTTTGCCCTGGCCGATTTCCTTCGCCAGCGCGTTCCGCCGGGCCTGCTTTTCCTGCACCGCGGTTTGCGCGGCGCGGCGCGTTTCGTCGCGCGCCAGGATCTCGGGCGAGAAGGCGGGCAGCCCGCGCCGCGCCATCGCGGCATCGAAGGTCGCCGGCTCGGCTCGGATCATACGGATATCATGCATCGGCCTTGTCCTCTGCCGGCTTCGGCTCGACCATGCGTGCCGTCAGGATGGAAATTTCGTAGAGCCCGATCAGCGGCACCGCGAGGCCGACCTGGGTGATCACATCCGGCGGCGCTAGGATGGCGGCGACCACGAACATGCCGACATAGGCGTAGCGCCGGAACTTCTTCAGCGATGCCGATGTGACGATGCCGACCTTCGCCAGCAGCGTCAGCAGCACCGGCAGTTCGAAGGTGATGCCGAATGCGAAGATCAGCTTCATCACCAGGTCCAGGTACTCGCCGACCTTGGCGTCGAGCTGGACGGGGAGCCCGCCGGTGCCCTCGGGGATCTCGAAGCTGAGGAAGAAGCGCCAGGCGAACGGGAACACGAAATAATAGGCCAGCGCGCCACCCAGGAAGAACAGGATCGGCGTGGCGATCAGGAACGGCAGCATCGCCCGCTTCTCGCTGCGATACAGGCCGGGCGCGACAAACATCCAGATCTGCATCGAGATGACGGGAAACGACACGAACAGCGCGCCGAACATCGCCACCTTCAAATAGGTGAAGAACGCCTCGTAGAGAGCCGTGAAGATCATGTGCCGATCGCCGCCCTTCGCCAGCAGAATGTCGGCGAGCGGTTGAGCCAGGAACACATAGATCTGTTTGGAGAAATAGTAGCAGACGAAGAAGGCGATCATGAACGCCGCCATCGACCAGATCAGCCGCCGACGCAGCTCGATCAGGTGCTCGAGCAGTGGCATCGGCTTGTCGTCGATCGGATCGTCGTCTCTGGGATCGGCCACGTCGGTCCTGTCGGGATGTTAGTAGAAATTAGGCGGCGCTTTTGCCGCAATCGAGGGTGGCACGAAAGCCGGCGGCTCGGCCGGGACCGCCGCTTTCTTCGCCGGCATGAGATAATCCGGCAAGGCAAAGCCGGGCGGAATGAACGCCGGCGGCGCGTTTTCCGGTTCAGGTTCCGCCTCGGCGACTGCATCCACGCCCTCGGGGCGCGTCAGTTCGGCAGCCGAGTGGGCCTCGATATGGGCGGCGTCGGTGGCGCCATCCGCCACCGTGTCGGCCGGGACCGGCGTGGTGGGTTCCAGCGGATTGGACGCGAAGGTGGTGCGGAGCGATCCGTCGGGATCCACCGCACGTTCCACGGTGCCCTTCAGATCGAAATTGCGGATTTCGTTGATGCTGTTGCGGACTTCCTGCAGATCCGCGTCACGCACCATCTCATCGACGTGCGTTTGGAACTCGCCGGCCATCCGGCGCGCCTTCTTGATCATCTCCGTGACGGCCTTGATCGCCACCGGGAGGTCTTTCGGCCCGATAAAGATCACCGCGACCACGACGATCAGCGCTATTTCAGACCAGGCGAAATCGAACATGCGTGCCAGTTATCTCCGGCCGACTTGCTAGCAGGAAACCCGCGCCGCGGAAACCGCCTCGAAAACCGAGGTCAGGCGCTGGCCTAGGGATGTGCGGCAGGTAACGGCTCATCAGCGACTGCGTCCGAAGGCTCCACTGCTTCCGCTACCGATGGCTCCATGGCGTCCGCTGCCGCCGGCTCTGGGGCCTCCGGCGCCAAAGAGCTATCATCGGACCCGTCAGCAGAGCTGCCGGAAGGCGCCTGCGGCGCTGTCCCCGATTGGCTCGGCACCGGCAGCGGCATATCCAGCAGAAGATCTTCCCGCCGCGGCAAGTCGCGAAGGTCCTTCAGCCCGAACTGGGTCAGGAAGCCCTCGGTGGTACCCCACAAGGTCGGCCGTCCCGGACTTTCCTTGCGCCCCTTGGGCGCTACCAGCCCCGCCTCCAGCAGCGAGTCCAGAGTTTGCTGGGCCAGCGATGTGCCGCGGATCTCCTCGATCTCCGGGCGGGTGACCGGTTGGTGATAGGCGATGATCGCCAATGTCTCCATCGCCACCCGGGCGAGCCGGCGCGGCATGACCACGACCTTGCGCAACCGCTCCGCGAGGTCTGGGGCGCTACGGAACTGCACGCCACCGGCGACCTCCACCAGCTCCACGCCCCGTCCGGCATAGCGCGTGCGCAACTGCGCCAGGACAAGGTCGGCATCCGCCTCCTTGGGCAGGATCTGTGACAACGCCGTCGCCGTCACCGGTGTCGCGGAGGCAAATACCATTGCTTCGGCAATCCGCAGCAACTCCTCGGTCGGGAGCGATTCCTCGGCAGGCATGGGCACGCCGTCGACGTGCGACGCTCCCCCGACATGCACCGCGCCCTCGGCCTGGGTCATCTCCCCCGGATCAGCCCCTGCTTCTGTTGCCTCGGCCTCGGCCAGGATCTCGGCCACAGTATCTGTCACAGTCTCCTGCGCCGCTTCGGGCACCGGCTCTGCAGCTAGGTCCAGCGGCGTTTCGGCTGGCTGCTCTGGCGTAACTGCGTCACTCATCCTGTTGCGTCCTCATCCTGCCGCTCCGGCTTCGCACTGTCCGCTTCGGTATCCTCACCGCCGCGGCGCACCAGAATCGGCCCGAAATCCCGTTCCTGATGCAGACGCACCGCACCGCCGCGCGCCATTTCCAGCCCCGCCAGCAAAGTGCTCGCCAGCGCCGCGCGGCGCTCGGTCGGATCCATCAGCGATTCCGGAAGAAAGCTCTCCAGCGTGCTCCAGTCCGGCAGGCTGCCGACCAACAGGCCCAGGCGGTGCAACGCATCCTGCACGGTCCAAAGCGTCAATGCGCGCGGCCGATAGATGCGGTTGGCCCCGGACCGGCGCAAGGCGGACAAATATCCGCGCATCAGCGACGGCAGGTCGACAATCAGCCGCGACCGATCGATCTCGGCGAAGTCCTCCGGTGCCCCGCGCGCGAACACGTCGTGACCCAGTTGGCTGCGCGTCCCCAGCCAGGCGGAAGCGGTGCGCATGGCCTGCAGATCGCGCAGACGGGAGGCCAGGGTCTCCGCCGCCAACTCGCCCTCTTCGGCAGCCCCGCTGCCCGGCGGCAACAGCAGGCGGGATTTCAGCCAGGCCAGCCACGCCGCCATCACCAGCCAATCGGCGGCAAGCTCCAGACGCACCCGCCGCGCGCCCTCGATCACCGCCAGGAACTGATTGACGACCGACAGGATGGAAATCC
>CAINEA010000673.1 GCA_903847525.1 uncultured Acetobacteraceae bacterium
CGTTGTCGAAATTGACCTTTGTGAGGTCCGGCAACTGGCCGTAGGGGGCTTCGAGCACGCGGGCGTTGGGCAGCTTCAGCTGCTTGACCACGTCGGTCGCCCATTGGCCGGAGAAGCTTTCAAAGGAAAGCACGTCGACGCCGCGGGCGCCGAGCATGGACCACATCGCCATCTCCACCGCGCCGGTGTCGGACGCGGGCACGATGGCGACGCGCCAGTCGGCGGGAAGGCCGAGGATGGCGCGGGAGCGGTCGATCACCTCGGCGAGGCGCGCCTTCGGGGCGGCGGCGCGATGGCTGCGGCCGAGCATGGCGTTGCCCAGAGCGTCCAGCGAATAGCCGGGACGCTTGGCGCAAGGGCCGGAGGAGAAATTGGGGTTTTCCGGACGCAATGCCGGCGTGGTGATGGTGTGTGCCATGACTGGCTTCTCCCTTGCAGAAGATTAGCGCCCCGGTGGGGGGGCGTGACCCGGGAGGAGGGGTAGCCGGTCAGGCTGGGGCGGTCAATGGGATAGTCGGGGCTTAGCCGGGCAGCAGGATCTCGCCCCGCGCATACAGCACGCCGGTGCCGCCCATGCGAACCCGGTTGCCGGCCAGGGTGCACCACAGCGTGCCGCCGCGCGGGCTGGCCTGGCGGCAGACGAGGTCGGTGCGGTTGAGGCGGGCGGCCCAGAAGGGGATCAGCTGGGTGTGGGCGGCGCCGGTGACGGGATCCTCGGCGATGCCGGCCTTGATGGCGAAATAGCGGCTGGTGATGTCCACCCCCTCCCCGCCCGCGGCCGTGGCGATGACCCGGCCGCCCGGCAGGGCGAGGATGCGGGCTTGGTCCGGGCGGAGCGCGGCGACGGTGGCTGCATTATCGAAGACACAGATCCAGTCTCGGGCTTCGTGCACTTCCAGCGGCACGGCGCCGAGGGCTTCCGCGAGGCCGGGCGGGGTGGGTGCGGGTTTGCTGGGCCAGGCCGGGAAATCCAGCACGAAGCGGTTGTGGTCACGCGTGACGGTCAGCAGGCCGGACAAGGTGTGGAAACGCCAGGGGGCGGGGATGCCCAGGCTGTCCAGCACGAAGGCGGTTGCCAGCGTGGCGTGGCCGCAGAGTTCGACCTCGATCGCCGGGGTGAACCAGCGGAGGTTCCAATCGTTGCCGTCGGCAACGACGAACGCGGTCTCGCTGAGATTGTTCTCCGCCGCGATCGACTGCATCAATTCGGTGGGAAGGAAACGATCGAGCTTGATCACCGCGGCCGGATTGCCGGCGAACACGCGGTCGGCGAAGGCGTCGACGATGTGGTAATTCAGTTTCATTCGGCCAGAGCCCTTAACCGTTGGGGATCGAGCGTGACGGCGTGGTTCAGCGGGCCGTGGCCGGCGCCGTAGCCGGGGGCCGAGGCGATGGCGGCGCGGACATAGGCGCGGGCGCGCAGCACGGAGTCGCGCAAGGTCAGTCCCTGCGCCAGGCCGGCGGCGAGCGCGCTGGCCAGGGTGCAGCCGGTGCCGTGGGTGTGGCGGGTGTCGATGCGGGGGGCGGCGAATTCCTCCATGCCGTCCTCGGTTGCCAGCAGGTCGATCACCGTGTCGCCGGGCAAATGTCCGCCCTTCAGCAGAACCGCCGGCACGCCGAGCGTCAGCAGGACCGAGGCCGCATGGCGCATCGCCGGCAGGTCGGGGATCGCCATGCCCGATAGGGCCTCCGCTTCCGGCAGGTTGGGGGTGATCACATGCGCCATGGGCAGCAGCACGCGCTTGAGCGCGGACAGGGCATCCGGGTCCAGCAGCCTGGCACCGCCCTTGGCGACCATCACCGGGTCCAGCACCAGCGGCACCCCGGCGGCGTGACGCGCCAGCGTGTCGGCGATGACGCCGATTACCTCGGCGGTGCCGAGCATGCCGGTCTTGATGACGTCCGCGCCGATGTCGTCCATGACCACGGCGATCTGGCTTGCGATGAAATCGAGCGGCACCGGATGCACCGCATGCACGCCGAGTGTGTTCTGCGCGGTCAGCGCGGTGATCGCCGTGGCGGCGAAGGCGCCCATGGCGGTGACGGCCTTGATGTCCGCCTGGATGCCGGCGCCGCCGCCGGAATCGGAGCCGGCGATGATCAACACGCGGCCTTTCATTGTTTTCGCCTCAATCGAAATACCGCGCGGTTCTGTGCAGGTGGGGATCTAGAGTTGCGGCTCGGTGACCCGGGCTGCCGCGGCGATGGTCTCGCAAAGGCCGTCCACCACATCATGCACCAGCGCCTCGTCCTCCGACTCCGCCATCACCCGCACCAGCGGCTCGGTGCCGCTTTCACGGATCAGCAGCCGGCCAGAGGACGCGAGGGCGATTTCCGCGGCGGCGATCGCTTCCTCAACCCGTGGGTTGCGCAACGGCGATACGCCGGAAAACCGGACGCTGCGCAGGCGCTGCGGCAGCGGTTTGAATACGCGGCAGGCCTCGCTGGCGGTCTTGCCCTCCTGCACCAGCACCGCGAGAACCTGCAGCGCGGCCATCAGGCCATCGCCGGTGGTGGCGTAATCGGACAGGACCATGTGGCCGGACTGCTCGCCACCCACGTTGATGCCGCGCGCGCGCATCTGCTCGACCACGTAGCGATCGCCGACCTTGGTGCGATGCAGTTCCAGGCCCTGGGCATTCAGGAAGCGTTCCAGCCCAAGATTGGACATGACCGTCGCCACGATGCCCCCGCCGGACAGTTGCCCGCTCTGCGACCAGGAACGCGCGATCAGCGCCAGCAGCTGGTCGCCGTCGACCAGTTCACCATGCTCGTCGGCCATCAGAATACGGTCCGCGTCGCCATCGAGCGCGATGCCGATATCGGCCTGGTGTTCGAGCACCTGCGCACAGAGATAGTCGGGAACCGTCGATCCGCAGCCAAGGTTGATGTTAAAGCCGTCCGGCTGGACGCCAAGCGGCACCACGGTGGCGCCAAGCTCCCAGAGCACCGCCGGCGCCACGCGATAGGCGGCGCCATGGGCGCAATCGAGTACGATCTTCAATCCATCCAGACGCAATCCGCGCGGGAAACTGGCCTTGGCCACCTCGATGTAGCGCCCGCCGGCATCTTCCATCCGGGTGGCGCGACCGAGCTCGCGCGAGCCGGCCATCTCGCCGCTGAGATCGGATGCCATCATCGTCTCGATTCGGTCTTCCATCTCATCGGATAGCTTGAACCCGTCCGGACCGAACAGCTTGATGCCGTTATCCTCGAACGAGTTGTGGGACGCCGAAATCATGACACCGATATCGGCGCGCAGGCTGCGGGTCAGCATGGCGATGGCCGGGGTCGGAAGCGGACCTACGATCGTTACGTCCATGCCGGCAGCGATGAAACCGGCCGTCAGCGCCGGTTCGATCAGGTATCCGGACAGGCGCGTGTCCTTGCCGATCAGCACGCGATGGCGGTGCGATCCGCGGGTGAACAGCAACCCCGCGGCCTGACCGAGACGCAGCGCGGTTTCCGCGGTCATCGGGTCGACATTCGCCTTGCCGCGAATACCGTCGGTACCGAACAGACGCCTTGTGTGATTCATGCTTTGAATATCCAGGTTGCCGCAACCAATGCGCCGTCACGGAAAGCGCGAACACGTATAGTAGCCTTGGTGGGATCATGTACCCCGGCGAAGGGCGGGGTGGAAAGCCGCGTCAACATGCGGTCAGCCCAGCACCGCCAGCATTCGCAGCGCCTGCGCCGTCTCCGCAACATCGTGAACGCGCAGAATGGAGGCGCCACGTGAGACGGCGAAAAGACCCGCGGCAAGCGAACCGGGCAAACGCTTCATGGGGTCCTGCACTCCGGATAGTCTGCCGATAAAGGACTTACGGGACACGCCGACTAAAATCGGGAACCGTAGATTAAGCAGGATTTGCAAACGATTCAACAATTCCAGGTTATGCAGCGCGGTCTTCGCAAATCCGATGCCCGGATCGATTACGATCCGCTCGCGCGCGATGCCAGCCTGAAGCGCGATTTCTGTGCTGAATGCCAGTTCTCGGGTCACTTCAATTATGGTATCGTTATAATTTGCCAACGAGTTCATTGTGGCCGGGTTGCCGCGCATATGCATCAGAACCACATGGGCGCCACGAGACGCGATCAGCCGCGCCGAGGCTGGATCATGCGCCAGAGCCGAGACATCGTTGATGATCGACGCGCCGGCATCCAGCGCAGCTGCCATCGTTGCGGCATTGCGGGTGTCCACGGACACGCGCAGGCCCGCGGCTGCCAAACGGCGGATCACCGGCACTACCCGCGCCTGCTCCTCCGCCACGCTCACCAGAGGAGCGC
>CAINEA010000674.1 GCA_903847525.1 uncultured Acetobacteraceae bacterium
AGGACCACGCTCATATCTTCATCACCGCAGCCCGCAGCCTGGGCATCCCCGCGCGCTACGCCACCGGCTATCTCCTGCTGGAAGACGGCGCCGAAGCCGCCGCCCATCACGCCTGGGCCGAAGCCCTGGTGGCGGATATCGGCTGGGTCGGCTTCGACCCCACCAACAACATGTGCCCCACGGAACATTATGTCCGCCTCGGCGCCGGACTGGACGCTGCCTCCGCCGCCCCGATCCGCGGCGTGAGGCGCGGGGCAGGGGGCGAAAGCCTGAAAGTCGACGTGGCCGTCCGCGCGCTTGGTGAGTCCCAGAGCCAGTCGCAGCAGTAAGTCAGGCTGGGGCTTTGCCCCAGAGCCCCCGGACTTGCTTCCTCAGTGCCGCACTGGCGCTGCCGCAGCCGGCGAATGCTCCAGCGATTGGTCGTGCCGCAGCAGCAGCACGATTATCATCGCGATGAACCCCACCGCGGACAGGCATAGCAGCCCGCCATTGAAGCTGCCGGTCGCGTCCTTGATGAAGCCCATCGCGTACGGCCCCGCGAACCCGGCCAGATTGCCGATAGAATTGATCGCCGCGATCCCCGCCGCAGCCGCCGGGCCGGACAGGAACGCCGTCGGCAGCGTCCAGAACACCGACAGGCAGCCGAAGATGCCGAAGCCGGCGATGCTCAGCGCCACCATCTTCATCGTCGGATCGGGCAGCAGCGTGGAAATCGCAATCCCGGAAGCGGCGATGAAGATCGGGAACGCCGTATGGAATCGCCGCTCCTGCTTGGTGTCCGAACGCCGACCCCACCAGATGATGGCGAACGTGCCCACCACATACGGCAGCGCCGAGACCAGGCTGGTCTGCATGTTCGACAGGCCGAACGCCTTCACGATCTGCGGCAGGAAGAAGCTCAGCCCATAATTGGTGGCCACCGCGCCGAAATAGACCACGCCCAGGGCCAGCACCTTCGGGTCCAGGATCGCTTGCAGGGCGCTGTGCTTGTGCACCGCCTCGCGGTTGCTGCGCTCGGTCGCCAGGCGGTTGATCAGCCATTCCCGCTCATCCGCGGCCAGCCATTTCGCCTGGGCCGGGCTGTCCGTCAGGTAGAAGAACACCACGGCAGACAGCAGCACCGCCGGCGCTGCCTCCAGCAGGAACAGCCACTGCCAGCCCTTGAAGCCCATCCAGCCGTCCAGTCCCAGCAACAGGCCGGAGATCGGCGCGCCGATCACCGTGGAAAGCGGAATGGCCGCCATGAACATCCCGACGATCCGGGCGCGATAGGCGGCCGGGAACCACAACGTTAGGAAGAAGATGATGCCGGGAAAGAACCCTGCTTCGGCAATGCCGAGCAGCGCGCGAACCACGTAGAACCCGGTCTCCCCGCCGATGAACGCCATCGCCGCCGACAGGATGCCCCACGAAAACATGATCCGCGCGATCCACTTGCGCGCGCCGAAGCGTTCCAGGAACAGGTTCGAAGGAACCTCGAAGATAAAATACGCGATGAAGAAGATGCCGGCGCCGAAGC
>CAINEA010000675.1 GCA_903847525.1 uncultured Acetobacteraceae bacterium
AGACGCCATTTCCTGGTAGGCGCTGCCGCCCTGCCTGCCAGCTCTATGCTCGCCCGCAACATATCCGCGCAACCCGCGCCCGCGATCGTTGGTAAGAGCAAGACCCTTGTCTTTGTACCGACCACGAATCCGCCCAGCTACGACCCGGTTTGGACCACCGCACAGGCCACACGCACGCTGGCGATGATGATCTACGAAACCCTATACACCCGCGACGCTGCGCTGAACCCGCATCCGCACATGGTGGAAGGCCACTTAGTCGAGGACGGCGGTAAACGCTGGACCATGAAGCTGCGTGAAGGCCAGACCTTCCACGACGGCGAACCCGTCCGCGCCCGAGACTGTGTTGCCAGCGTCCAGCGCTGGATGGCGCGCGACCCCACGGGCGCCAGCATCAAGGCAAGACTCGATGCACTCGAGGCTGCCGACGACCGCACCCTGGTGTGGCGGCTGAACAAGCCATTTCCGTTTCTGCCCAACGCATTGGCGAAAACCCAACCCACGTGCGCCATCATGCCGGAGCGGCTGGCAGGCGATCCATTCAAGCAGTCGCCGGAGGCCATCGGCAGCGGCCCGTTCCGCTGGCTGCCTGACCAGTTCATTTCCGGCAGTCGCGCGATGTTGGCGAAGAACGACCGGTATGTGCCGCGACCGGAGAAGGTGGATTATGGCTGGGGCGGATATCACGTCTACGTCGATCGGGTGGAGTGGCGCATCATTCCCGACGCTGCCACCGCCGCCAATGCACTGGTCACAGGCGAGGTGGATTGGGTGGAAGTGCCGCTGCCCGACCTGTTGCCCATGTTGCGCAAAGCTCCGGGCGTGCGGGTGGACAGGTTGGACACGCACGGCGTCTACCCAGTCATGCGGCCCAACTTCGTCACCGGCCCCACCACCAACCCGGTGGTGCGTCGCGCCATGCTCGCGGCGATCGACCAGACCGACGCGATGACGGCGGTTATGGGCGACGATCGAGATGGTTGGCGCGCACCCATCGGATTCTTTGTGCCAGATACCGAAGGCGCAAATGAAGCTGGCATGGATGCCATTCGCAACCGCCCCTCGGCCGACGCAATCAAGGCGATGCTGAAGCACGGCGGCTACAACGGCGAGCGCATTGTGCTGATGCATCCCACCGATCCACCTGCCTACGACGTGTTATGCCAGGTAGCGATCGGCGCGTTCCGCAAGGTTGGCCTGAACATCGATGTGCAGACTACCGACTGGGGCACGGTGACGCAGCGCCGTAACAGCAAAGAGCCGCTGGATAAAGGCGGCTGGTCAATTTTTCCATCCGGTTTCCCTGCGGTGGATTTCGGCAATCCGGTGCTGGCCACAGGCATGCGGACCAACGGTAAGGACGCATGGATCGGCTGGCCCGCGAACGCCAAGATCGAGCAATTGCGCGACATTTGGATGAACAGCGACAATCCGACGGAGCGTAAGCGAATCGCCGAGCAGATACAGCTCGAATGCATCGACTACGTGCCCTATATCCCACTGGGCCAGTACATTCAGTCAACGGCATGGCGCAGCAACGTCACCGGCCTATTGCGCGGCCCAGTGCCGGTCTTCTGGAACGCTCAAAAGACATGACGGAAGAATTCGATTGCGGGTAGGAACCAATCGGCGCCGATCAGAGACCCCATTCCCAAACGAAACTTTTGCCAATGGTTTGTATGTTGAGGATGATCTAGCGCGAGATCGAGCTTCAATGCTGACCTAAAGCGCTGTAGGTCGCCGGTTGCCGATCACCCGTCCCACTCCGCCACCTGCTGGTCATGGCGCAGCCGCAGGCGTTGAAGGCTTACAGCCGCGAACACGTCGTCCGGCCGCGCGAGTACGCCTGCGTCACCAACAAGCCCCGGCAGGCTCGCCCGCGCTTCCTCGCTGAAGCGCCGCGGCAATAGCTCTCCCTGAGAGTAGGCTGCCGCCCACCATCTCTGGATCGGCGCCCGTGCCGCCTGCAATAACGCATCGGCAGGCAGCCGGTCGCGCTTGGCGTGCTGGTTAACCGTCCGGTGGGCCGGGATTAGGTTCCACAGATCCCCACACGCCCACACCGTCCAAGGCAGACAGTGGTCGATGTCAAGTGTCGAAGCTTCCAGGCGCTTGCCACTCCAGACGCAGTGAAGGGTGTCGCCGCGGTCCAGCAGTTGCAGCGCGAGGCTACGCGGGAGGGCCACATCGCGCGTCGGTTCGGCCCAGGTCATCGCAGAGGAAAGTATGCCGGGATCGAGAGCGCGGTCTTGTCTGGCGGCGTAGGCACGCATCAATCGCATCCATTCGGTAATCAGTGCCGGCTCTACCCAGCAAGAAAAGCGCCCAAGCGCTTGCCACAGGTGCCGCGGCACCCGCAGTTCGCCCCAACTCCAAAGTGTCGCCGCGTCGAGGTCGAGGGCTTCGGCCGAGGTTCCCATGCGTCGAGGCGTGCGCAGAACACACGGCAGCACCGGTCCGCCGTTTGGATAGGTCATGTATCGCGCCGGCATGCCGCTAATTGTGCGGGCAGCCTCTCCAATTGCCGTGTGCAGAGTTCGGGCTCGCGCGCCAGTGAAGCGCTCACCCACCCGAAGGTCGAGCGGTGACAGGTCTCCGCCCAACAGGGTGCGCATTCCGATGATGTCGCCCGGCTATTCCGGAATGATGTCGCCCACCATTCCGATTTGAAGTCGCCCACGGTTCCGGGCTGATGTCGCCCGGTCTGAAGCCTCTGTGGTCTAGG
>CAINEA010000676.1 GCA_903847525.1 uncultured Acetobacteraceae bacterium
GATCGACAGCTACATCGCCGGGCTGATCCTGCTGGCGGCCGCGCCGTGCACGGCGTTGGTCTTCGGCTGGTCCAACCTGTCGGACGGAGATGCGAATTTCACCCTGAGCCAGGTGGCACTGAACGACGCGATCATGATCGTCGCCTTCGCGCCCCTCGTCGGCCTGCTGCTCGGACTTTCCGCGATCAGCGTGCCTTGGGAGACGCTGTTCCTGTCTGTCGTGCTCTATATCGTGCTGCCGGTGATCGCCGCGCAGATCTGGCGCCGGGCGCTGCTGGCCCAAGGCGGCGAGGCAATGCTGGCGCGCGTGCTGCAAAACCTGCATCCGGTTTCCCTGCTCGCGCTGCTGACGACCCTGGTGCTTTTGTTCGGCTTCCAGGGCGAGCAGATCCTGCGCCAGCCGCTGGTGATCCTGCTGCTGGCGGTGCCGATCGTCATCCAGGTCTATTTCAACGCCGGCCTGGCCTATTGGCTCAACCGCAGTTGCGGCTCGGCGCACAACGTCGCCGCACCTTCCGCGCTGATCGGCGCCAGCAACTTCTTCGAACTCGCGGTCGCCGCCGCCATCAGCCTGTTCGGCTTCCAGTCCGGCGCGGCGCTGGCGACTGTGGTCGGGGTGCTGGTCGAGGTGCCGGTCATGCTGTCGGTGGTGCAGATCGTGATGGCGACCCGCGGCTGGTACGCAAGAGGCACCAGCCAGCGGGCCTGAGTCACCACTCGATCAGAGCCCCGGAAGGTCCGGCGGCTCGTAGTACGGTCGATCGCCCAGCGCCTGCACCCGCTCCCAGAATTCCGGCCCGGCGGCGAGACCGGTTTCGTTCTTCTCCGCCGCCTGGCGGAAGATGTTCCAGGAGGCCGGATGCAGCCGGCTGGCCTCGGCCAGGAAGCCTGCCGCCTCCGTTTCCCGCCCGTGCCGGCGCAGCCAGATGCCGAGGCGGAAATTGGCATCGGCCAAAGCGATTTCCGGCGTGATGCGCGGCAGCTTTTCCTGGACCGAATCAGCAGCCAGAGCGTGCTTTCCGGTACGCACCCAGTCGCGCACCGCCTGCATATAGGCTTCCCGCGTAGCTAGCCTGGCCGCCATGTCCTCGGGTGCCAGGGTGCGGGTCGCGGGGTCCATGCGACGGAAATGATCCGTCGATCCGGCGACCTCCGGCGGACGGACAATGTGGCCGGCCTCGTCGATCCAGACGCATTGCGGCACATTGACCATGCCGTAGAGCGCGGCCACCCTATGATCGACGTCGATCAGGTTCCAGTAGGTGGTGTTGGCCTGTTCGATCCAGGGGCGAGCCTGCTCCGCGCCAAGGCTTTCCTCGGCGACGGCAACGATGGCGAAATTCTCGGTGTTCAGACTGTCGAACAATTCCTGCCACACGGACAGGTCAAGGCGACAGCCTCACCAAGAGGCCCAGGTCGTCAGGAACACCTTCTTGCCGCGCAGGTCGGACAGGCGGTGCGGCACGCCGGCCAGGTCCGGCAGGGTGAAATCGGGCGCATCGAGCCCGGCAAGCGCGTCAGCGCGGCTTTCGGCCGCGGTGCCGAGCACCCAGACGTCGCCGGATTGGTCGGACAGCACCGGATTGCCGAGCGTTTGCCAGAATGCGGCGAGGTCGATCTTGCCGCCACGCCGGGCGTCAGTCGAAAGGGGGACGCATAGTTCGTCGCGGCACATGCCTTCCGGCTTCAGGATCCATCCCGAAACCTTTTCAGCATCGGCCGGCGAGACCCGCAGGCCCGGCTCCGCCGAAACCTTGAATTCGCCCCAATCCGTCAAGATTTCCGCCATGCTCTGCTCCCGCGATTGATACTAACCGACGGTATCACATTCCGGGTGGTGTTCCGCAAATCCATCACTGCCGACGCCCGGAGACAAATTTGCCGTGCACCCGAAAGTGCACGGCAAATCACGTAGCCATAGCGAGAGGAAGGTTGGGAGAAGACTGCCTACAGCGCCAGCTTGAACCAGCCGCCGATCGTGCCGACGAGGCCTTTGCGGAAGAACAGCACGCAAAGCATGAAGATCACGCCCTGGGTCACGGTCACCCAAGCGCCGAACTGGGCCAAGTAATTTTCCATCGCCGTCACCACCAGCGCGCCGACGACCGGTCCGAAGATGGTCCCGAGGCCGCCCAGCAGGGTCATCAGCACAACCTCGCCGGACATGGAGTAGTGCACGTCCGTCAGCGTCGCGATGCCGAACACCAGAGCCTTGGTGCCACCGGCGATACCGGCCAGCGTGGTGGAGAGCACGAAGGCAATCAACTTGTAGTCGTCCGTGCGGTAGCCGAGCGAAGTGGCGCGTGGCTCGTTCTCGCGGATCGCCTTCAGCACCTGTCCGAACGGCGAATGCACGATGCGATGGATCAGCAGGAAGCCGGCGAGGAACACGAAGGCCACCACCCAGTAGATCGACATGTCCTTGTCCAGCGAGATGATGCCGAACAGCCGGCCGCGCGGCACCTGCTGGATGCCGTCCTCACCGCCGGTGAAGGGGGCCTGCAGGCAGAAGAAATAGACCATCTGGGCCAGCG
Organism: uncultured Acetobacteraceae bacterium; assembly: GCA_903847525.1. Lineage (GTDB taxonomy): Bacteria > Pseudomonadota > Alphaproteobacteria > Acetobacterales > Acetobacteraceae > PALSA-911. Next base: position 2,535 of record CAINEA010000676.1, read on the forward strand.
CCAGGGTGATCATGGCGAAGTACAAGCCCTGCCGGCGGATCGCCAGCCAGCCGAGCACGAGACCCAGGGAGCCGCCCATCAGGCCGCCCAACAGGATCGCGATTTCCGCCGAGACGCCCCATTGCTTCACCGCCCAGGCGGACAAATAGCTGCCCATGCCGAAGAAGGCGGCATGGCCGAAGGATAGCAGGCCGACATAGCCGATCAGCAGGTTGAAGGCGCAGGCGAACAGCGCGAAGCACAGCACCTTCATCAAAAAGACGGGATAGAGGACGAATGGGCAGAGGACCACCAGCGCGACCATCAGCAGGAAGGCAATTGCCTGCGTGCGCGAGAAACCGAGCATATCAGGCGGCCTTTCCAAACAATCCGCGCGGCCTGGCCAGCAGCACGATCACCATCACAACGAACACCACGGTGGCCGAAGCCTGTGGATAGAATACCTTGGTCAGACCCTCGACGATGCCGAGGCCAAAACCGGTGACGATCGAACCTAAGATCGAGCCCATGCCGCCGATGACGACAACGGCGAACACGGTATTGATAAAGTTCGATCCCATGTTCGGATTCACCGAATAGATCGGCGCCGCCAGCACACCGGCGAATGCGGCCAGCGCCACCCCGCAGGCATAGGTCACCGAGATCAACCGCGGCACGTTCACACCGAAGGCCTGCACCAGTGGTGCATTCTCGGTGGCGGCGCGAAGCGTGGCGCCGAGCGAGGTCTTTTCAATGATCGCCCAGGTGGCGAAGCAAACTACGACCGCGGCGACCACGACCCAGCCGCGATAGTTCGGCATGAACATAAAACCGAGATTGGTCGCGCCCTGGAACGCCTCCGGAATGCGGTACGGCATGCCTGAGCTGCCATAGGCGTTCCGGAATAGGCCTTCCACCACCAGCGCCAAACCGAAGGTCAGCAGCAGGCCGTAGATGTGATCGAGCTTGTAGAGCCGGCTGACCACGGTCTTTTCCAGCAGGAACCCGAAGGCACCAACGATCAGCGGCGACAGGATGAGGGCCGGGAAATATCCGATCCCCAGATATTCAAGCAGCATCCAGGACACGAAGGCGCCCATCATGAACAGCGCCCCGTGGGCGAAGTTGATGATGTTGAGCATGCCGAAGATGACCGCGAGGCCAAGCGATAGCATCGCGTAGAAGGCGCCGTTGATCAGGCCCAGCAGGAGCTGGCCGAATAACAACGGGCCTGGAATGCCGAATATCATGAACATGGGTGTCGGGATCCGGTCGGAGTTACGGGACGAGGCGGCTTCAGGTCTTGATGAAGGAGCAGTGGCCTTCCGCCAGCGGGCGATAGGCTTCATCGCCGGGCGTGGTCGCGACCAGCTTGTAGTAATCCCAGGCTCCCTTGCTCTCCGAGGGCTTCTTGACCTCGAACAGGTAGGCGGGAACCAGATTGCGGCCGTCTTCACGAATATTGGTCTTGCCGAAGCAATCGTCTTCCACCGGCATCTTCTTCATCCGGTCCACCGTCGCGACGCCGTCCAGCTTGGCCTGCGCCGCGCCCATGTCGGCGGCGGTCTTGAGGTAGTGCAGGGTCGCCGAATAGCAGCCGGCATGGATCATGTTCGGCCAGTTGTTCGGGGTCTTGGGCTTTACCCGGTTGGTGAATGCCCGGGTGCGGTCATTCAGGTCCCAGTAGAAGCTTTCGGTCAGGTTCAGCCCATTTGCCACGTCCAGCCCGAGCGCGTGCACGTCGGTGATGAACATCAGCAGCGCGGCCAGCTTCATCGA
>CAINEA010000677.1 GCA_903847525.1 uncultured Acetobacteraceae bacterium
GCGCCGATGATGAGCACGGTTTCCGCCGCCCCATGGGCCAGCAGCGGCACGTGGGTCAGCATTTCCTGGTAGACGAATTCGTCGGCCTCGGTGATCTGGATCGCGCCGTCCAGCACCATCACGCGGCCATGCGAGAAGCTTTCGAAGATGACGATGTCCTGGAACTCGCTCTGCACCCGTGCGAGTTCGCGCTTGATCAGGAAGCGCTGTCCCCAATCGGGGTAGAGGGTTTCGTTGATCCAGCTATCGGTCGTCATGGTCGTCTTTCCCTATCATAGAAGCGGGCGCACGAAAAAACTCGGCCCGGGCCAATCCGCCCGGGCCGTGTAATACGTCAAAGAACGAAGTGCTAGCCGATCAGGCCGCGGCGCTGTTCGCCGAGGTCGACGCGGGTAGGCGTGAACGCGGCCTTTAGCACCGGTAGCGACAGATGCGGATCGCAGGCGCCGCACATGAAGATGTCGATAGCCGCGAAATCGCGCTCCGGCCATGTGTGGATGGAGATATGACTCTCGGCCAGCACGACCACGCCCGACACCCCGCCATTGGGCGAGAAGTGGTGGAAATGGCTGTGCAGGATCGTCGCGCCGGCGTCCTCGGCCGCCGTGCGCAGCGCCTGGTCGATCAGATCGGGATCACCAAGATTGCTGGCTCCCCATAAATCGATCAGCAAATGGGTTCCGGCGAATTTCACACCGTCACGTTCAACAAAGTAATCCTTCTGCACCTCGATCTCGGTGCCGATGGACGGTGTCTGGTTCTCGCTCGGAGTCTCCGAGACCATCCCCAGTGGGCTGAGTGCGTTCATCGCAATCTCTCCTACCAGTAGACAGCCGGTTGGGCAGCGCACCGGACGCGCGCTGTCCTCTTGGGCCAAGGCCGCGCAAAATGGGGAAAGGGGGGGGCAGATGCAAGCAGAATCGGACCCTGGAGCGCCAAAATTTCACATGCCCGCAACGCGCTGACCGCGTGACAATTTCATGTCCACGAGTTCGGGATGTGTTAACGCGGCAAGATTGGGACGGCTTGAGCCGGCTCCAGCGCCCTTAGTCCGGCCGGCACGGTACGCGCCAATGCCATTTCGCGGCCAGACCGCTTCAGATCCGACGCGGACCGGACCCGATCCGCGGTCAGCAACTTGAACATATCGGCCAACGGACCGCTGACCATACGCGGCGATTCGCGGGTACGCAGCCGCTCCAGCATCGCGTCGTCCCCGGCCTGCGATGCCGCGCTGGCCAGCCGAACCAGCAATCGGCGCTGGGTGTCGTCTAAAATTCCGTCCGATGGCACGATTTGCGCTGCCAGGGACTCGAGCGCCTGGCTCGCTGCAGGCCAGTCCCCCGCCTGCTCCATCATCGTCGCCCGAAGCTCGCCAGCAGCCAGCCCGGTAAGCGGCTCCAGTGCAGCCAGCGCCCTCGCACGGTCGCCAACGCGTGCGCTGGCGGTGGCGAACAGGAGGGCGCGTTGCTCCGCCAACGGACCCGGCAAATCGGCAGCCGCAGCAGGGTTGGAGGCAGCGAGCACTTCAAGCGCCCCTTTCCCATCTCCCTCCCGCAACTTCAGTGCCGCGAGGCTGGCGCCAAAACCCGCACGGCCGGCGCCCTGCGGTACCGCCTGCATCAGACGCTCCAATTGCGGTCCGGCACGGTGGGGCAAATCGAGCGCCAGCAGCTTCTCCGCCAACTGTGCCTGCAGCCCCCCGTCCGGAAGGCTCATGTCGGGAAGACCCGCCGGCGCCGGTTTCTGAAGTTCGGCCAGCAGATCGGCATTGTCATCCAGCAGAGTGATAAGATCGAGGGGAGGCAAGTCATCCGCCGCCTTACCGCGTAGCAGGTCGGAAAAGATCGCGAGCATCTGTGCGTGGATTTCCGTCTTCTCATCCGGAAACACATCGAGCGTTTCACGCAGCAACGCAAGCGCCGGACGCCAGCCTCCTGCAGTGGCACGCAGTTCCGCCTCCCGCTTCCGCAGTGAGAGTTCGTGCTGATCCCCGCGCCAATTATAGAGCTGGCGATCCAGCGCATCCGCGGCGGTTGCAGCATCCATCCGCCCTGACGCCAAAGCCAATTCCACAGCCCGGCTTGCGGCCAGGGCCCGCTGGCGACGATCGGGACCTCGCTCCAATGCAGCATAGGCCGCGAGCGCTTCGTCGATGCTTCCATCGGATTGCAACTTCATCGCGCGCGCCAGCGCCAAGGCGGGATTATCCTTTTCCCGTGCAAGCGCCGGCACGGCGGCAGCGGCTTCTCCGCCGGCGATCATCGTTTCAACTGCCAGCGGCAGCAGCCTGTCCCGCAACCCCGCGGGGTACGCCATCGCCAATGGCAAGGTCGCGGCAAATGCCGCTGCTGCCTCTGGCGAGCCTTCTTGCAAACGCGCCGTACGGACTGCGCGCCATAAAGCCACCTCATCCGTGCCGGATAGCCTGGTATCTTCAATCGGCACGGAATCGCCGAGCCGATCGGCCAGCAGGGCGGCAACTGCGCCGAGGCCGGCTGCATCGGCAGAAGCGGCCAGAGCTGGATCGTCCTGACCGGCAAGCTGTAGAACCGCCTGTGCCTCGATTGCGAGGCCCTGGGCAATCATCGTCTTGGCGACGGCAAGCCGCTTCCGCCCGCGGGCGCGGGCGGAAGCGGCTGCGGTTTCCACCACTTCAGACTGCAGGCGGCTTTGTAGGGCATCCGGGGTCAGCCCCGGGAAATTGAAGCGCCGGGTAAGCCCGGCCGCCGCCTCCTGACCGTCTGCATCCGCTGCCGCAGCCCGAAGCGAAGGCAAATCGGTACCAGCGAGGACAAATCCATCCTTCACCGAACGCAGCGACAATCTGTCAGCCAAAGGCTGCACCGCAACACCTTGCCATGTCGGCAGCACGATGTAGCGCGGCGTGCGGCGCGCGACGGCAATCCCCTGCCCCGGCTGGCGCTGTGTGCCCAGCAAGAGGATCGCGCCAGTATCGGGATCGGCCAGGCTAACGACTTCGCCGGGTGCATTGCCCGGCAACAACAGGCGCATCCGCCCGACAAAAGCCATATCCTCCGCAACCATAGCCGGGCGAATGGGTTGGAGCACGGGCAGATTGGGGACGATGGCAACCGTCCAGGCCGCCGGCGACTGCCGCAGTAACGCCACTCCCATACCCGGCGGCAATCGCATCCGGATGAGGGTGGCAGCGGGTAGCAGTTGCACGCTGGCAGCTGCGAGGATCGGGTCGGCACGCAGCGCCGCCAGGTCCACGGGCCGCCGCTGGTCGAATACCACCAATGCCAGGTCGCCCCGTCGAAAAGCCGCGGCCCCGATATCGGCACCGAATGGCACAGAAAACGCCGCTCCTCCGCTGGCCAGGGTCGGGACCGCGCGGGCTGCCACCGTGGAGATCGGACCAAGAAACCCTAGCCCCGGCACTTCGGGAACCATGGTGGCCGGCTGCACGGCGGATGGCTTTGCCGGCTCTTGCACGGGTGGCCGAAGTTCGACCTGTGGTGCCGCTTCGACGCTTTGCGGCGGGGCGGCCACCGGGGCAACACTCGGAGCACCACTTGGCAAGCCAGGGCTGGAAGGCGCCTCCGCTACGATGGGCGGCGGCTCTTCCAGCGGTATTGGTGGCACCGGCAAAGCGAGAGCCTGGGTGTCGGCGGGCTTGTTTTCCGACACGCCGCCGGGATTGAGTACATCGACCACCACGCGTTCGCCAATGCGCGAGGACCTTACACGCGTTCCGGAGGTCACGACGATGTCCACCTCTCCGTCGCCCCCCGAGACGGATAAGATATTGTGGGGCAGGAAGCGCGGATCAACGATAAGAACGACCGGAGAGAACTCCATATGGATACGATCTCCATCGCGCGACAGACGATACTGCGTGTCTCCAGCGACATCGAACACCAGGCGGCCGAACCCTGGGTGGTTGCCGGCACGGGCCTTCACCGTATCCTTTTTGAGCCCCGCCGGGTTGGATGGCGCCGGTTCCATCGTCTGCGGGTTCGGCGCCACTTCGGACCACGCGGGGCCGCTGCCTATCGATAAGACCCATGCCAAACGACACAGGAGCCTCATACTGCCGCCTCGCTCTCCCTTGCTCCGCATCAATCGAAGCTGGCCATCAACTTATCGATATCGGATTGATCCATCGCCACCGCCGGCAGTTGCGGACCGTTCAACAGCTTGGTTGGACACTGTGCTTCCGGGATAACCGCGCTTTGCCTCTGATCCGAGAAAGTGACGACGATATTGGCAATTTTCGCCTCGATCATCTTGAGAGCGGTGACCACTTTGGTGATACGCTGGCCGGTAATATCCTGAAAGCCACAAGCCTCGTAGATGCGGGTGGTCGCGTTCCGTAACTGCTCCGCAGGCATCCCGGTCAACCCATCCGCGACCTTATCGAGCGTCTCGCAGACCTCGAGGATTGCGTCGGTCGCGGCAGCCGTGTGGGAAACGATGGCGTCCAATTCGTCCGTGGCCAAAGGAATGTGGCTGGCGGTTATATCGTCCACGCGCAGGGCAGCGATTTCCTGCTTGGCGGTCGCGATGGTACGACCAAGCGCCTCCACCTCCTGCAGCAGGGATGCCTCGATCGGCGTCAGGTCGCCGGTCATTGTGGTGAGCACCGCCCGCACGACCTCCGCCACCATTTCCGGATCTCTGTCCGGGGTCGATGCACGGATTGCCGACAGACGTTCTGCCAAAGATCCGACCGGGATATTGGTTCCGCCTTGCTTACTTCCATCAGGCATTGCCGAGCACCTTTTCGATCTTGTCGCGCAGCGTTTCGGCGTTGAACGGCTTGACGATGTAGTTGGAAACACCGGCCTGTTTGGCGGCAATGACATTCTCGGTCTTGCTTTCCGCCGTGATCATGATGAACGGCGTGGTCTTCAATCGATTGTCGGCACGTACCTCCTGCAGTAGCGTCAACCCGGTCATCGGGGCCATGTTCCAGTCGCTGATCACCAGCCCGAAGGTGCCGGCACGGAGCTTGGAAAGCGCTTCCGATCCGTCCGTCGCTTCTTCTACGTTGTTGAAATTGATCTGCTTTAGAAGATTTCTGATAATCCTCAGCATGGTCTTGTAATCATCGACGATAAGAACCTGCATGGATTTATCGATCGACATCCCCGCGTCCTCTTGATTGTTGTCGCTCGGCCATTCCAGGCCCGGTCGTTTCCGGTGATTGTGATCCCGCGAATATCACCCGCTGCCGGCGGCGCCGACATCACGAACCCGCATGCGCGCCAACCCGTCCGTCACTTCCCGTGCCCTTTCGGGGTGCATCGCCGACAGGATCAGGGCCGCCTTGCCCTCCTTCATCCGGTCCAGCACCTGCAGTAGGACCTTCATGTCCAATTCATTCAAGATCGTCGCGGCCTCACGCGGCTTCATGGACTCATAAACCTTGACCAGTCCTTGCCAGCCGGTTTCTTCACGTTGCATCCGTGAGGCTTCCAGCGCCTCCAGCTTCGTTTGCAAGGACTGCAATTCCTCGACCCGGCCAGCCAGCTTGCGCTCGGTTGCCGTCAGGATGGCTTCACGCGTGGCCAATCCGGCCTCCCGCGCCTCAAGCTGCTCGCGGCGCTGGCGTAATTCCAGCAGCAACACACGCTCACTGTCGCTGACCGGCGGGTCTTGCGGCGGCAACGGCTTCGCCTCGGCAGCCTGGGTCACGGGGCTTCCGTCCTTGCCGGTGACAACCTGCGGCTTATCTTTGGCACCGCTTGTGGCATCACCGCCATCCTTGCCAGCCCTAGCCTTGCCCGGCTGGGTCGTCCCCGCGCTGTCATGGCCAGCCGCCTGGGCCGCTGGGAGCATGGCGGACCGCATTGCGTCGCCAGCCCCGGTCATTGCGGCCACCAAGATGCTGGATTTCACCGCTAGCAGCAAAGCCAGCACGACAATGGTCAACGGCAGCAGTCGCGGCTGAAGGTGGTGCATCAGGTTTCGAGCCTCACCGGGCGATCCTCAGCGCCTTCATCAGGTCACGCTCGGCCTGGCTGCGCAGACGCGGTTCATCGGCAGGTTCCGTCTGCCGCGCGGACGCCGGCGGTGCCTCGGCCATGGCCTCCCCGGCATGGGAAGGCTCATAAGCATATTCGCGGGCCTGTTGGTGGGCATACTCGGGCTCAGCACGACGGGGCCCGTCCACGGTCATCGGCCGCCCCGCACGCACCAAGCCATCCAGCCGATTGGCCAACTGCTCACCGCGTTCGTTCAAAAAGACCAGATCCGCTTTCAGACCTGCCGCCGCGTCGATCTGTCGGGCGATCTGGCGACCCGCGCCATCCACGGCATCCCTCAGCCGCTCAACCCCCGCTTCCGCCTGATGTGTGCTGGCGTTGAACCCCCGTACAAGTTGCTCCAGCGCCGAGCGGTCCCGCTTCAGCACACCCAGCGCGCGCTCCAGCCGCGCAGCGTAATATAGCGTCGCGGCAAGCAGCCCGATCAGGGAGATATCGAGTATCCATTGCAGCCCACCTGTCTGCACGCTGCCCATTCGCATCATCCAATCTGCATACGGACAATCTTGCCGCCAACAGGGTTAGCAATCCGTGAGCAAAATCGGATGTTCCGGCGAATTTTCACTTTCGTCTGACGCCGGACGTTACCGTTCCTCCGGCGCCAATCGCGGAGCCTCGTGCTCGATCCGCACTGCCACCCGGTTCTTGCGTCTGCCAACCTTGCCTTCAAACAGTGCCGCTCTGCCACAACGCAGTTGTACTGTCGCTCCTGGCGCAGCGCTCAGCACGATCTGACTTCCGGGCTGGAAACCCATCACGTCCGACAACCGCATTTCCTGCTCATCCAGCACCACGTCCAATTCGATATCGGTGCCCCAAAGCTCCTCCGCCAAATGCGTTTCCCAGATCGAGTCACGGCCGAACTTCTCACCCATGAACTGCTGCAACAGCAATTCGCGCACCGGTTCCAACGTCGCATACGGCAGCAACAGCTCCAGCCGTCCGCCGCGGTCTTCCATGTCGATCCGCAGGCGCGACAATACCGCCGCGTTGGACAGCCGGGAGATCGTGGCAAAGCGCGGGTTCACCTCCAATCGTTCAAAACGGAACGTCACCGGGCAGAGCGGATCGAAACTCGCCGAGAGATCGGCGAGCACAACATGGATCAATCGTTCGACCAACGCGCGCTCGATCGTGGTATAGGGCCTTCCCTCGATGCGCATCGCGGCGGTCCCGCGCCGGCCGCCCAGCAGCACGTCCACGATCGAATAGATCATGGCACTATCCACCACCATCAGCCCGTAATTGTCCCATTCATCGGCCTTGAACACCGCCAACATCGCCGGCAGGGGGATCGAATTCAGGTAATCACCGAATCGCAATGAAAGGATATTGTCAATGCTGACTTCGACGTTATCGCTGGTAAAGTTACGCAATGACGTCGACATGATCCGCACCAACCGATCGAAAACGATCTCCAGCATCGGCAGCCGTTCGTAGGACACCAGGCCCGAACTGATGATCCTCTGCATCCCAGTACGATGCTCACCGCCCGCCGGACCGTCATCGAAGCCCAGAAGACTGTCGATTTCCGCTTGGTTCAACACCCGAGCAGGTTGCGCTTCCGCTCCGGACTCGCCGCCCTCCGCGTCCGTGGCCGCGCCCCAGGCAGCGGCCTGCTCAACATCCGCCGGTTCGCCACCAGATGCTTCGTTCGTACTCCCGAAACCGCTCATTGCACGATCAGCTCGCTGAACAGCACGTCCCTTATACGCGCCGATCCGGCGGCAATGGTGGCGCGTGCGATCAACTCCTCACGCAACCGATGGGTTCCTGCGGAGCCCCGCAGTTCTTCCGGCCGCATCTCCCGCAGATAGGTTTGGAATAGATCGACGATCCTTGGCATGGCCGCCTTTATCCGCTCAACATCTTCCGACTTCGCAACTTCCAGCCTCGCGATCAGCTTTACATAAACCGGCCGGCGGGAGTTGCCGCTCAGGTTGGCGATCATTTCCGGCAGATCGACAAAAATCGGCGGCCCCGGCTTGGCCTCCGCCTCATGCTGTTCCTTGTGGCTCATCCCGAGGAGATGCGGCAGAACGCCACTGAACCAAAGCCCGGCCACGACACCAGTCAGAATAAGTGGCACGGCCAGCAGGATCAGCTTTTTCTTGCCACCCTTCTTGCCAGGCGAAGTATCGGCCGCCCCATCCGGTGCGCTGTCACTTCCTAAGGTTTTCGCAGAAGTTGACATGATCCATTCCCCGCCGCACCCAAGCCCGGTGCATCGTTATCCGGCTGGCAAACTGGCAGCGACCGATTAACGAAACCTTGCAACGGGCAGAACGGGCGGAATGGCCCGGCAGCAAAGGCCATCACCCGGCAAACGCTGCCGAGCGTCGATAAAAGCGACGAGCCTCCAGGCAAGGATTCCCGCTACCCGGGCGGTGACCTTGAGCATGGCACGGGGATTGCGGAGAGAACCGCGCCGGCCGGTCCTCCCCGGATCGAACGCCTTTCGGTGCATCCCATTTGAGAAGCTTTCCATGCAGAACATCACCAGCATCGCCGCTTCCCGTCTCATCGCGCAGCAGCGCGCGCTGGACGTCACAGCTGACAACATCGCCAATACCGGCACGCCCGGCTACAAGGCCGTTCGGATTCAGTTTTCTGATTGGCTGAGCCGCCAACAGGGTACGGCCGCGCCGCGTGGCGGAGCGTCCGTGGCGTTCACCCAGGATCGCGCCACCTGGCGCGATTTTCAGCCCGGGCCGCTGAACCACACCGGCAATCCGCTCGATCTGGCGCTGACCAATGCCGGCTATTTTACGGTCTCCACCCCGCAGGGGCCGCGGCTCACGCGCGCCGGCCGGTTCGGGCTGCTGGCCGACGGCACCATTGTCGATGGAACCGGCCATGCCCTGCTGAACACCAATGGCCAGCCGATCCAGCTGTCACCGACCGATACCCAGATCACCGTCGCCGGGGACGGCACGCTGAGCAGCGAGAACGGTCAGATCGGCAAGATCGGCGTGGTCGAGGTTAGCGATCCGATGCAGCTGAGCGCGATCGGCGGCGACAAGCTGTCCTCGGGCAGCGCCACCACGTCGGCCACCAATCCAGGCCTGGTGCAAGGCTCCATCGAAGATTCCAATGTTCAGCCCATGATGGAAATGGTGCGAATGATGAATGATCTGCGGGAGTTCCAATACGTCACCCAGATGGTCGAAGCCGAAAATCAGCGCCAGCAATCGGCCATCGACAAACTGACCCAGCACCCAGCCTGATCCCACCGACCCGAAGGAACCCAATCCGATGCGTTCGCTCGATATTGCCGGCACCGGCATGCAAGCCCAACAGACCAATGTGGAGGTCATTTCCAATAACATCGCCAACATGACCACGACCGGGTTCAAGCGGCGGCGGGCCGAGTTCCAGGATCTGATCTATCAGAATCTCCGCCGGGTCGGCGCAAGCAGTTCCGATACAGGAACAATTGTGCCATCCGGTGCGCAGGTCGGGCTCGGCGTTCGGACCGCGGCGATCTACCGGATCGGCGAGCAGGGCAATCTGCAGCAAACCTCCAACAGCCTCGACGTGGCCATCAGCGGCAACGGCTATTTTCAGGTGACCCTGCCATCCGGCGAGACAGCCTATACCCGCGACGGCACGTTCGGCCTGGCGGCGGACGGCACGATCGTGACCGCCGACGGCTACACCGTACAGCCCGGCCTGACGATCCCGAGCAACGCGACCAACGTCATGATCAACGCCACCGGCCAAGTGCAGGTCACTCTGTCCGGACAGACCGCCCCGACCACGGTCGGCAGCCTGCAGCTCGCTGTTTTTCCCAACGATGCCGGGCTGGACGCACAGGGCCAAAACCTGCTGCTGCAAACCTCCGCCTCCGGCAATCCCGTCACTGGCGCACCCGCCGCTCCGGGCTTCGGGTCGGTCATGCAGGGATTTGTCGAAACCTCCAACGTCAACGTGGTTACCGAGATCACCAACCTGATCACTGCCCAGCGGGCCTATGAGATGAACAGCCGGGTGATCACGACGTCCGACCAAATGCTCTCCACCCTGACCAATCTGCGTTGATCCGATGCGGGCGCTAATTCTCCTTTGGCTATTGCTGCCAATCCCTGTTCAGGCCGCGATCCTGCGGCCGATCACCGAGCTACGAGGACCGATCATCCGATTGTCGGATCTGTTTGACGATCTCGGCACGGCGCCGGACCGGCCGCTGGGTACCGCACCGTCGCCGGGCGGGCGGCTAGTCGTGGAGGCGCCGCAGCTCGCCGCCATTGCGCGACAATTCGCAGTGGCCTGGAAGCCGGCCTCAAACGCCGACAGGATCGTGCTGGAGCGCCCCGGCCGCCCGCTCGCCCGCGACCCGGCCTTGCTCGCGTTACGCGCGGCCCTTGCCGCAACGGGTGTCGGGGATGAATGCGACATTACGTTGGACGGCTTCGCCTCGCCGCTGGTTCCGGTCGACAGCGATGCGGTGCCTTTGCTCAAGACTCCCCTCATTCTCAGATAGCCGCGAAAGTATTGTGGAAGACCGGTTGCTCGGCGAGCATTGCGGCGAAGCGCTCGACGAGCGGGGCC
>CAINEA010000678.1 GCA_903847525.1 uncultured Acetobacteraceae bacterium
GATACCCGTGCGGCGCGGGCGGCCAGCACGTCCAAGCTGGCCGTCGCCAATGACCTGGCGCGGACCGAGCTTGCGTGGACGCCGAAGATCCCGATCGAAACGGGTATCCGACGGCTGCTGGACTGGGTGAAGGCGCAGCCGGGCAGCTAGTCGAACGACAGCACCATCACAGAGAAATCGTCGTCCAGCGCGCCGTGGCGGGCCTTGTCGCGCACCTCGTTGTAGAGGCGTCGGGCCTCGTTAGGCCCCGGGGTGTCGCGCAGCAGGCTGAGGAAGTCGTCCATTTCCCATTGCCTTCCGTCCTTGTCCTCGATCTCGAACACGCCGTCGCTGAACACGTAGAGCGAGCTGTTCGCGGGCACGGTGATCTGGGCTTCCTGGAACACGTGGGCCGGGGTAACGCCGATCGCCGGGTTACGGATGCCCACGGGGACCCTGTGGCCGGGGTGGGTGAGCACCGCTTCGTGATGGCCGCCCGAGCAATAGCGCAGGGTGCGGGTTTCGGGATCATAGACGCCGTACCAGATGGTGAAGAACAGCCAGTTATGGTCCTCCATCTGGAACATCTCGTTCAGGCTGCTCATGACCGCGGCCGGGCTGCGGAAATCCACCCCGGGCAATAATTGCTGGCGTAGCACGTTGGCGACGGTGACGCCGTACAGCGCCGCGCCCGCGCCATGGCCGGAAACGTCGATCACGAAGCTGGAGAAATACCGCCCGTCCACGGAACGATAGCCGAAGGCATCCCCGCCCAGACGGGCGCACGGCAGATAGAACCAGTCCGCCCGCACCGGCCCGGATGGGATCGGCGGTGGCAGGATCGACATGACGTAATCGACGGCCTGCTGCAGGTCGCGGTCTAGTTCCTGTGCCTCGGACGCCTCCCGCTGGCTGCGGCGCTGGTAGGTCATCTGGAAGTTGCCGATGGTGATCTGCGCGCCATCCCCCAGCGCGGTCTCCGCCTGGATCCGGACACCGTTGATGAAGGTGCCGTTGGTGGAGCCAAGATCGGTCAGCGTCATCCGCTCGCCGTTCAGGTCGAAGCGGCAGTGCTTGCGCGACACCATCGTACTGTCGAGCACCAGATCGGCCGGCGCGATGCGTCCGGCCACCATCGACGGCTTGTCGAGCTTGACCCGCCGGCCGGGTTCATTGTCGGACAGCAGCAACAGAAAATGCGCCGGTGGCGTTGCCGCATCGTTGGCCTGGGCCAGCCGCTTCAAGGTTTTGTCGGTGATAAAAACGGTGCCGTCTTCCGGCCCCGCGTCGTCGATACTGGACATTCGGGCTATCCAAACGCAGGAAATCTGTGAAATCAGTGTATTGGGAATATAGACGGCGTTGCAAGCTTTAGACGGCGGTTGGTGGGCCCCGTTGGCGGGCATTGACATGGAACCGGCAACCGCCAACCGTTCGCCGCAAATGAGTGGCTACCGAATAACCGATGAATGGAGGCGTCCTTGCCTGAAATCCGGCTGCTGTCGACGAGCGGCATCCTCGGCTACGGCTTTCCCGAAGAGAGCCTGAACGCCGGCCTCGCGCGCAAGCCGCATATGGTGGGCTGCGATGGGGGCAGTTCGGACCCGGGTCCCTATTACCTCGGCTCCGGCAAGCCGTTCGCCTCGCCGATGGCGATCCGCCGCGACCTGCGGTTGATGCTGAAGGGCGCGATCGAGCATGGCATTCCCATGGTGGTGGGCACCTGCGGCGGCGCCGGCGGGGCGCCGCATCTGGAACTGGTCGCTGCCATGGTGCGCGACATCGCGGCCGAGGAAGGGCTGCATTTCCGTATGGCGCTGATCCATGCCGAGCAGGATAAATCCCTGATCAAGCGCCGGATCGCCGAGGGGCGTTCACGCCCACTCGGGCGCATGAAGCCGCTGGACGCCGATACGGTGGACCGGGCGGACCGCATCGTCGGCATGATGGGCCCGGAACCGTACATGCGCGCTTTGGACGAAGGCGCGCAGGTGGTGCTGGGCGGGCGCAGCTCCGACCCCGCTCCGTTCGCCGCGGTGGCGATGCGCGCGCAGTTGCCGCCGGCACCTTCCTGGTATGCCGGCAAGATGCTGGAATGCGGCGCCACGCCATCGATCCCCAAGGGGCATGACTGCCTGCTGGTGACGGTGCGCGACGATGGGGTGGAGTGCGAGCCGACCAACCCGATCCGCCGCTGCACGCCGGTGTCGGTCGCCAACCATTCGCTGCACGAGAACTCCAGCCCGATCCATCATTACGAACCCGGCGGCATGCTGGACACAAGTGACTGCCGGTTCGACGCGCTGACCGACCGGGCGGTGAAGGTCAGCGGCATGCGCTGGGAAAAGGCCGATGCCTATTCGGTGAAGCTGGAGGCGGTGGAGAAGATCGGCTATCGGGCCATCTCCATCTGCGGCACGCGGGACCCGCTGCTGATTTCCACCCTGGCGCCGTTCCTGCAATCGGTGAAGGCCAATGTCCGCGCCAAGGCGCAGGATTTCGGTGTGGCGCCGGAGGAATACACGCTGACCATCCGCAGCTACGGCCATGATGGCGTGATGGCCGAGCGCGAGCCGGTGCACGACATCGCCGGGCATGAACTCGGCTTCCTGATCGACGTGGTGGCGCAGGACCCGGACCGGGCGGCGGCGGTGCTGGCGATGGCGCGCACCAACATGCTGCACACCGACTTCCCAGGCCGGCTATGCCGGGAGGGTAACATGGCGTTTCCGTTCTCTCCCTCCGATATTCCGGCGGGGCCGGTGTTTCGCTTCACCATGTCGCACGTGGTGCTGCCCGACGATCCCTGCGAGATGTTCCCGATCACCTACGAGACAATCTGATGGCCCTGATTCGCGATATCGCCGCCGTCTGCAAAAGCAAGAACGCCGGACCGTTCGACCTGACCATCGACGTGGTGTTCGACAACGACGATTTGTTCGAGCGCGTGCGCGCCACCGGCGTGCTGTGCCCGGCGCTGTTCGCCCGGCTTTACGACGTGGCGGAGGCGGACGTGCTGTTCACACCCTATCCGGCGGGACGGGCGTTCAAGGCAACGTTCCCCCGCCTGGTGCCGGCGGGGGATATCGGGGATACCGACGTTTATGGCTGTCAGCAGCATGCGCCGATGCTGGATGTGGATATTCCTGTTTAGGAATATTCCGTCTTAGGCAGGCTTGCGTTCCAGTAGCTCGATCGAAACGTTTTGCGGGCCGCGGACGAAGGCGATGCGGGTGCCGGGGCGGATCTGCGTTGGCTCCATGGTGAACTCGCAGCCCTTGGCCTTCAGTTCGGTGGTGGCCTCGTCGAGGTTATCGACCCGTAGGCCGAAATGATCGAGGCCCTGGTAGGGCGACTTCGGCGGTTCGGCGGTCTTCCCGTCGTTCATCACCTGGGCAATGAAGATCGATACGCCGTCGATCTTCAGGTCGATGCGCGGATTGCCGTGCGGCGCGCTTCGCAGCACCTGGGCGGCGAACATTTTTTCATACCATTGCGCCGTGGCCTCCGGATCAGGGCTGCGCAGATGCATGTGGTCGTACATGTATTGAACCAAGTCAGGTCTCCTCTCTATTGATGGCGCTTAGGTACCCTGGATCACGTCGCCGAAAAGCTTCCAGGTCTTGCCGGTCCAGCTTTGCAATTGCATCGCCTTGATCGGGTGGAAATTGGTCGGGCTGGTGTTGACCAGGATGCCTGGTAGCAGCGTCGCAGGGTCGAAATTCTTGATGTTCGCGGCCTGCTTCATGACATTCTCGCGCGAGAAATCGGTGCCGCACTGGGTCAGAATCTGGCGCATGGTTTTCGCGACGCCATAGGCGAACACGTAGCTGCCGTCGGTCGTGTCCGCGCCCGGCAGGTATTTGTCCATGAAGGCGCGCCATTCGAGCATACCCGGATCCTTGACCCAGCTCGGGTCGGTCGGGTCCTTCAGGTAGGCGGCGGAAATGATGCCCGTGCCCTTCTCGATCCCGGCCGGTTCCATCACGCCGCCGACGGAGATCGACACGTTGCTGAGGAAGTGCATCGGCTTCCAGTTGAGATCGTAGACCTTGCGGATGATCATGGCCGCGAATTTCGGCAGCGGTGCACTGATCAGCACATCCACACCGGCGGCCTGCAGCGTGGTGATCTGACTGTCCACCGTGGCGTCGGTTGCCTCATAGCTGACCGATTTCACGACGTATTTGTCGAAATGCGCCCCGAGCACGTCCTTCACGCCGGCTGGATAGTCCTTACCGAAATCATCATTCTGATAGATGATGCCGATCTTGGCGTTCGGCTTATTCTTCAGGACATACTTCGTATAGATCTGCGCCTCGGTGCGGTAGCTGGGCTGGTAACCCATGGTCCAGGGGTAATGTTCGTAGTCGCCCCATTTATCGGCACCGGTGGAGATCAGCAGGTTCGGCACCTTCTTCTGGTTCGTATATTTTTGGATCGCGGTGTTGGGAGCGGTGCCCAGTGTCTGGAACAGGAAGGCGACCTCATCCTGCTCGACCAGCCGGCGGACCTGCTCGACCGTGCGTGGCGGACTATAGCCGTCATCGTAGCTGATGAAGTTGATCTGCCTTCCGCCCACACCGCCCTGGTCGTTCACCATCTTGAAAAACGCGGCGTGCGACTTGCCGATCACGCCATAACTCGACGCCGGTCCGGAATACGGATTGGTATGGCCGATCTTCAGTTCGGTCGCGGTCACACCGGGCGTCGCCTGGGCGCGGGCCTTGGATGCGGCGGCCAATGTGCCGCCGGCAGCGAGTGCCGCGCCCGAGGCCAGAACCGCACGGCGCGAGATGGATTTCGTCATACGTAGCTCCCTGTGTCGTTTTTGTTTGCGCAAGTCTGGTCATGAAGTCCGGCTTCCCGCAACATCCTTCCGCATTAAAAAGTTATGAGGAGCGTTGGAATGACTGCACCTAAAATCGGCTATATCGGCCTCGGGGTTATGGGCGGGGCATTGGCCCGCCGGTTGCTGCGCGAGCACAAGCTGACCGTGTTCGACCTGTCGAAGGAGCGCTGCGCCGAATTCGCGGCGCTGGGCGCCACGGTTGCCACGTCACCGGCCGAAGTGGGCGCGGCGTGCGACATCGTGCTGACCTGCCTGCCGACATCCGCCCAGGTGCGCGCGGTGATCTTCGGCGACAATGACGGGCTGATCCGCGGCATGAAGCCGGGCGGCCTGATCGCCGATCAGACATCTGGCGCCACCGCCGCCACGCGGGCGATGGCCGAGGAACTGGCGCCGACCGGCGTGCAACTGATCGATGCACCCGTCAGCGGCGGCCCGCGCGGGGCGGACGCCGGCACGATCGCCATCATGGTCGGCGGCGAGCCGGCGCAATACGCGCGGATCGAACCGGTGCTGAAGGTGATCAGCCCCAACGTCGCGCATGTCGGGCCGCTGGGTGCGGGGCATACGCTGAAATCCCTGAACAACATGATGTCCGCCGCCAACCGGTTGCTGGCGTTCGAGGCGGTCAGCCTGGCGGTCGCCAATGGGATCGACGCCAAGATGGCGGTCGATGTCATCAACAAATCCTCCGGCATGAACACCGGCACGCTGAACGTGTTCCCGAAGAACATCTTTACCGATGATTTCGAGGCGCGGTTCACCCTGGCCCTGATGGAAAAGGACGTGGCGCTGGCCGCCGAACTTGCCACCGGCGGCTTCGAGGCCCTGACGCTGACGCCGATGATCCTGCGCAACTATCGCATGGCCATCGAACGCTACGGACGCAACGGCGACCTGCACCAGATGCTGCGCTTCTACGAAGAAGCCGCCGGCAAGCCGGTCGCCAAGGTCCTGCCTTAGCCGAGGCGCGTTGGTGGGAGGGAGGAAGGCCAGGGGCTCTGCCCCTGGA
>CAINEA010000679.1 GCA_903847525.1 uncultured Acetobacteraceae bacterium
AGATTTCAAATGGGTTGGTTTTGAACGGTTGTTTGGTTCACGACGGAGCCTCATCACGCGGGAGCGATGATGGCTAGTGCGCCTGTGAAGGCGTTTGAACAGGAGGGTGGAAGTCCCTTCCAGGTCCCCGTTACCGGCCTGAATCCAACAGTGGTAATTGCGTTTTCGTGAGAAAGGGTGAGGAGCAACCTGAGGAGAATGACCAGTCCGTAACGAAAGTGAACCTGATTCGGCCAAACCTGTCGGGGAGCTAGCTAGCATACAGCGAACCCTTGTCTGTGCGACGTGGTCTTCGTCGACTTTCGAGTCGTTCCGAAGAGAGACACGGGCAAGTCATGACGATGACGTAACGTGCCAAATCGATCATGACGAAATGGTGATGCGGTGGTTGAGGATGGAATGGTCAGAAGTTCAAACGAGATAAGCAGGGAGACCTGTCGTGTGAAGGCGTGGACGACGACCCCGTTAAATTCGCAGTGAGGGACGCTGCGTGACCAATGGCCCAGGCTCTCGGCGGAATATCGCACGCGGAAGAGTACAAACATGGCGATATCGGGGAAATCGGTTGAAGCGACACGACAGGAGGCAGAGTTCTCATAGTAGCGAGGAAGCCGTGCAGCCAAACGCGGTGGAGCGAAGGGGAACAGGAAAGTAGAAGCGAAATGTCCAAAACACAGGAACACCGATCGCCGAACAAACGGGATTACATCCCGGTCACAGTGCCGTTCGCGGCTACCCCGACCGGAGAGATACCGGGCATAGCCCAGTGGGCTCATCACGTGGTTTGGACGGCTCGCATGTTGTCGACACTCTTGGGAAACAAGGTGAGAGGAGGCAAATGGCACACGTTGATCGATAAGGTGTTTGATACTTTGAATCTCTTCTGCTCGGTCCACAAGGTGCAGGGCAAGAAGGGAGCGGCAGGGATTGATCGACAAACGGTCGAGCACTTTGCTGAGCATGAACGGCAAGAACTTCAGCATCTGCAGGACCAATTACGGCAAGGGACTTACATCCCTTCTCCGGTTCGGCGGGTGTGGATTCCCAAACCGGGCAGTTCGGACAAGCGACCGTTAGGGATCCCCACGGTTCGTGACCGCGTCGTGCAAACGGCGGTGGTTCACGTGATCGAGCCGATTCTGGATGCCACCTTCCATGACCGAAGCTACGGCTTTCGCCATGGACGAGGCTGTCATCAGGCCCTGCGTTGTGTGGAAGAGTTACTCGCCACGGGTCATGTTTATGTTGTCGACGCCGACTTAAAAGGCTACTTCGACACGATTCCGAAAGATCGATTACTGGAAATAGTCCAACAATCGATCTCGGATCGCCGCCTGCTGGGTTTGATCAAGCAATTTCTTGATCAGGGGATTTTCGAAGACCTGCGAACGTGGACTCCGGAATCCGGAGTGCCCCAGGGAGCGGTTCTGTCCCCCGTCCTGGCAAATGCCTATCTCAACCCGCTGGACCACCGGATGAGCGAGAACGGCTTCCAAATGGTGCGTTATGCGGATGACTTTGTCATCCTGTGCCGCACTCAAGCGGAAGCGGAAGCAGCTCTTGCCGATGTGCGTACCTGGGTCGAGCAGCATGGGCTGACATTACATCCCGAGAAGACACACATTGTGGATTCTCGGGTGACAAGTTTCTCGTTCTTGGGCTATTCCTTTCGAGGCAAGCTTCGCTTTCCCCGCAAGCAGAGCCACGAAAAGCGCGTCGACCGTATTCGAGAACAGACTCCACGCAAATCGGGCGATTCATTGGAGACGATAATCCAACGCATCAACCAGTCTGCCCAAGGATGGTTCAATTTTTACCGACACTGTCATTGGAGCATTTTTCGGAAGTACGACGAAATGGTTCGTCGCCGCCTCCGCCGGATTCTCCTCAAACGCCATCGTCGGAATCCCAAACATCTGCCTCGTCATCATCGATGGACTAATGCCTACTTTACGGAATGTGGGTTGTTAAGCCTGAACGCGGCCCACATGCGTTTCGTTCAATCCATCGGAACCTACTGACTGGAGAGCCGTATGCGGGAGAACCGCCCGTACGGTTCGGAGGGAGGGGCGTCTCAAACCAATGGGACGTCCCTACCCCCTATCGTTGGGACGCCGCAGGCGGCTTTGATCAGGCGAAAGTTGCTAACGATCGGGGTAGGAGGGACTGATTACATTCCGTTCCCCCTCCCTCCGAACCGTACCGGAAGTTCTCCCGTGTA
>CAINEA010000680.1 GCA_903847525.1 uncultured Acetobacteraceae bacterium
GCGCTGGCGCTGGCCGCCCGACAGCTTCACGCCGCGGTCCCCGACCATGGTGGCGAACCCTTCCGGCAGCGCCTCGATGAAAGCACGGCAATGCGCCGTCTCGGCCGCCGCCAGCACGTCCGCCTCGGACGCATCGGGCCGCGCATAACGGATATTCTCCAGCACCGTGCGGTGAAACAGCGAGATGTCCTGCGGCACGATCGCCATGTCCTGGCGCAGGCTGGCCTGGGTCACGCGGCGGATATCCTGCCCATCGATCAGCACCGCCCCTTCCTGCACGTCGTGGAAACGCTGCAGCAAGGACAGCACCGTGGATTTGCCGGCGCCGGAATACCCGACCAGCCCGACCCGCTGTCCTGGCGCGATCGTAACATTGAACTCGTTGAGCACGGCGGCGCGGCCGGGATAGGCGAAGCGCACGTGATCGAACCGAACCTCGCCGGGACCGCGCGCCAGGGCCGGCGCGTCGGCATCATCCGGCAATTCATGCGGCAGCAGCAGCACCCCGATCGCCTCCTCCAGCCGCGCGACATGCTGGGTAAGGTCCACCAGCGACACCGCGAGGTCACGTGTGCCATGCAGGATGCTGAAGGCGAGCGACGTTAGCAGCACGATGTCGCCCACCGTGGCGCGGCCCTGCTGCCAGAGCAGAATGCCCCAGGCGACCACCCCGGCCGTCAGCAGCGCGGTCATCACCGCATGCAGCAGGCGGAGCTTTTCCAGATAGATCAGGCTGCGCCGCCGCGATGCCATCTCGGCACCGATCGTGGCACCAATGCGCCGCTGCTCGCGCCAGCTGGCGCCGAAGGCGCGTACCACAGAAACGTTGGCGATGATGTCGACCAACTCGCCATCCACCGCGGCAGCCTTGGTAGCAAAATCGCGATGCAGGTCGGTACCCGCGCGTGCCAGGAAGTAGATCACCGCACCCAGCGCCACCGCGATCGCCACCAGCACCATGGCCATCTGCGGGTTGACCGAGCCGATCAGCACCACGGCGCAGATCACGCCGAAGCAGGGCGGCAGCACGTTCCAAACGCCGGTATTCTCCAACGTGAACACCGCGTTGGCACTGGCGCTGACCCGGCTGGACAGGCCACCGGGCAGCCGATCGGCGAAATAGCTCGGCGAATGGCCGGAAAGATAGGCGAACAGGTCGCGCCGCACATCGCCCGTCACCTCGACGAACACCTTCGCCGCGGTGAAGCCGCCCACACGCCAGAGCATGTTATCGGCGGTGATCAGCGCGCACAGGATGGCAAACGCGCCCCACACGTCTCCCCCTGCGTTCGGCCCCTTGGAGACAACATCGATCAGGTGCTTCAGGCCGTACTGGGTAGACACCGAGCAGATCACCGCCAGCAGCACCGAAATCAGGATAACGGCGTGGCCGAATTTGTGGCGGCGGATGAAGCTGAACAGGAAGGCCATCGGCCGGCTTGCGAGGGCGGAAAACTCCCGCGACTGCTCATGCGACAGGTCTCGAGCGGGCCCTGAAACGGTCTCGGCTGTCCCCAACTGCATATCCATTCAGGCCGGCTCCTTGGAAAATCCGTCTCTCACCCTTTAGAGTCTACATAGGTTCTGTGGCATGAATGGGGCGAGCTTGGATATGGACTTCTCCGGCCAGCCCGGGCTTGCACGGGTCAATCCGTCGAATATCCGGCCTGATCGCGCCGAAATGCACCGCTTTTTTGCCACATTCACAAATTACATTAGATACTTGAGAAGCCCGGCCTGGATGGCAAGTCAATCGACAAGTATCTGGTGCCTATCACTGCTCCTACTCTTGTCGAAAGGCGCTTAGTTATCATGCGTATTGCCCAAGTATCCCCCCTGTTCGAAGCAGTTCCGCCGAAACTCTATGGCGGCACGGAGCGGGTCGTTTACTCGCTGACCGAGGAACTCGTGGCCATGGGCCACGACGTGACCCTGTTCGCCAGCGGCGACTCCGTCACCTCCGCCAAGTTGGCACCGATGCGCGACGTGGCGCTGCGCCTCGATCCCACCGTGCGCGACTGGGTGGCGACCTACTACCAGATGGTCGAGCTGATCTATCGCCGGAAGGACGAGTTCGATGTGCTGCACTTCCATATCGACTACTTCCCCCTGTCGCTGTTCGGCCGGCAGAACGTGCCCTACCTGACCACGGTGCACGGCCGGCTGGACGTGAAGGAATTCGTGGACGTCTACGGCACCTTCCCCGATGCGCCGATGGTGTCGATCTCCAACAGCCAGCGCCGCCCGATCCCGAACCTGAACTGGGTGCGCACCATCCTGCACGGCATGCCGCGCAACCTGCTGACCCCCCAGCCCGGTCCGCGGGACTATTACGCCTTTCTCGGCCGCGTCTCCCCCGAAAAGGGCCTGGACCGCGCGATCAAGATCGTCGGCGCCGTCGGCGGCAAACTGAAGATCGCCGCCAAGGTGGATAACGCCGACCGCGAATACTACGAGACCGAGATCAAGCCGCTCCTCTCCCAGGGCCATGTCGAGTTCATCGGCGAAATCGACGACAGCCAGAAACCCGCCTTCCTGTCCGGCGCCAAGGCGCTGGTGTTCCCGATCGACTGGCCGGAGCCCTTCGGCCTGGTGATGATCGAGGCCATGGCCTGCGGCACCCCCGTGATCGCCTTCAACAGCGGGTCCGTGCCGGAAGTCATCGACGACGGGCTGACCGGCTTCATCATCAACGGACCGGACCTTGAAACCAAGATCCAAAACGCGGTCCAGGCCATCGCCCGGCTGGGGGAACTCGACCACGGCAAGATCCGCGCCCAATTCGACAAACGCTGGAGCTCGCGCCGCATGGCCGAAGACTATGTCAGCCTCTACGAAGACCTGATCGGCAAGCGCAAGGCAGCCTGAGCGGCCAGGTAGCAAGGCAAGGCGAGGGGGCGGAGCCCCATAGGCGTTAAAATACTGCTTGACCTGGCGCGGACTGGTTTGATTCTGGGATCAGATGCAACCCACAGCCTCTCTCCCGGCGGACCGGTTCGACGACCTTCTACGC
>CAINEA010000681.1 GCA_903847525.1 uncultured Acetobacteraceae bacterium
CGGCCGACATCAACATGCTGATCGGCTTCCGCGTCATCCAGGCGCTGGGAGCCTGCGCCGGCATGGTGATCCCGCGCGCCATCGTGCGCGACCTGTCGGACGGGATCGCGGCGGCGCGGATGATGTCCAAGCTGATGCTGGTTTCCGGCGTGGCGCCGATCCTGGCACCCACGCTCGGCGGCGCCATTCTGCTGGTGGCATCCTGGCACGCGATCTTCCTGGTCTGCGCGCTGTATGGCGCGATCTGCTGCGTGCTGGTCTGGTGGAAGCTGCCCGATACGCTGCCGCGTGAGCACCGGGCCGGCCTGTCGCCGACCACCCTGATCAACCGCTACGCGATGATCGGCCGGGAAAGGATCTTCGCCACCCATGCGGCGATGGCCGGCTGTATCAGCTTTGCCATGTTCGCCTATATCGGCGGCTCGCCGCAGGCGATGATCGGCACCTTCAACCTTTCCACCGCCGCGTATGGCGGATTGTTCGGCGTGTGCGCGGCGGGGTTCATCGTCGCGTCACAGGTCAATCCGCATATCCTGCCGCGATTCGGCGCGTCTCGCGTGATGCGTACCGCCGTGCGGGTGCTGCTTTTCACCACGCTCAGCCTAGTCGTGCTGTCCTACGCCGGCATCAAGATCCTGCCGCTGACCATCGGGCTGATCGTGGCCAGCATGCTGTGCCTGGGCTTCACGCTACAGAACGTCGCGGTTGGGGCGCTGACCCGCCACGCCGCCCATGCCGGCAGCGCGGCGGCGCTGATGGGCACCTGGCAGTTCGTGCTCGGCGCATCCTCGGTCATGCTGGTCGGACGCTTGACCGACGGGACGCCGCGCGGCATGGCGAGCCTGATGCTGCTGGGCGCGATCGGCGCGGCGACCGCCGATCTCTTCCGGCCCCGATCCTGAAGCCAAGATTCTGGATTATCCTCTGCAACGGAGCCCGTCATGACCATCACCGTCGGAATCCCCGCCTGCAACAAACTCATCGACAGCATGCCCCGGTATGAAAATCCGGCGCGCTACTCCATCGCGGTGTTCGGCGGCGCCGGGGCGCTGCCGATCCTGATCCCGCCGATGGGCGAGGCGCAGCTTGGCCTGCTCGACCGCCTCGACGGCCTGCTGGTCCCCGGCAGCCCGAGCAACGTTCATCCCAGCCACTATGACGGCGGCGACAGCGCCACCCCCGACAGCCACGATACGGAGCGCGACCATACCACCCTGCCGCTGCTGCGCGCCGCGATCGCGCGCGGCATGCCGGTGCTGGCGATCTGCCGGGGGATCCAGGAACTGAACGTCGCGCTCGGCGGGACGCTGCACCAGAAGGTGCACGATTTGCCCGGAAGGCGGGACCATCGCGGCGGCCTTGGCACGATGGAGGAGCGCTACGGCCCGAAGCACACGATCGCGCTGACCGGCAAACTGGCCGCGTTGCTGGGTGCGGCCGAGATAACGGTGAATTCGCTGCATGGGCAGGCGATCGATCGCCTCGCGCCTGGCCTCGTTGTCGAGGCCACCGCGCCGGACGGTACGATCGAGGCCGTTCGGGTAGAATCTGCACCAGGCTTCGCATTCGGGGTTCAATGGCACCCCGAATGGCGCTATGCCGACGACCCCGCCAGCGTGGCCCTGTTCGCCGCGTTCGGCGGCGCATGCCGTAATTACGCGGCCGGATTAAGAAGGGTAGCATGAAATGGATCTGCAACTAGCAGGCAAGCGCGTTCTCATCACCGGCGGCTCGAAAGGGATCGGCCAGGCCTGCGCCGAAGTGCTGGCGGACGAAGGCTGCCATCTGACGCTGGTCGCACGCGATCCCGCCGCGCTGGACGCTGCCGCATCCGCCATCCGCGCCCGGCGGCAGGTGCAGGTGCGCACCATCTCGGCCGATCTTTCCAGCGACGAGGCCGTGCGCAAGGTCGCCGCGGAAGCCGGCGAGATCGACATCCTGGTGAACAACGCCGGCGCCAGTCCGCCCGGCGACCTGCTGGCCGTGGACGACGCGACCTGGCGCCATGCCTGGGACCTGAAGGTTTTCGGGTTCATCTCGCTCTGCCGCGCCGTCTATCCGCAGATGAAGGCGCGCCATGAAGGCGTGATCCTGAACATCATCGGCGCCGCCGGCGAGAAGCTGAACCCGGGCTATATCGCCGGTTCGACCGGCAATGCGTCGCTGATCGCGTTCACCCGCGCGTTGGGCAAGTCCTCCACCGCCGACGGTATCCGCGTGGTGGGGATCAACCCCGGCGCCACCGCCACAGCGCGGCTGGAAATGCTGAACCGCGACCGCGCGCAGAAGCAGTTCGGCGACGCCGAGCGCTGGCGCGAACTGTTCAGCGCCATGCCGTTCGGCCGCGCCGGCACGCCCGAGGAAATCGCCTGGGCCGCCGCGTTCCTGGTCAGCCCGCGCTCGGGCTATACCTCCGGCACCATGCTGACGATCGACGGCGGGTCGTGATCGCGTGGTAGGAAGCAAGGCCAGGGGGCTCTGCCCCCTGGACCCCCGCCAAAGGCTCGCCTTTGGAATCAATCCATTTGTTTGGGGGGGTGAAGGGGGGC
>CAINEA010000682.1 GCA_903847525.1 uncultured Acetobacteraceae bacterium
AGCACGTTGCTGCCCATGAAACAAAGGTTCTCGAAGTCGAATGGGTTTTCCTCGGCTACGGCGGGGATGGCTTCCGCCTTGTCGACCGGCAACGCCTCACCGGTCAGTGCCGACTGGTTGACATGCAGCGTCTTGCAGGCGAGCAGCCTCAGATCCGCCGGAACCAGATCGCCGGCCGCGAGTTGCACGACATCGCCGGGCACCAGTTGATCGACCGGGATTTCCAGCACGCGGGCCACCCCGCCCGGGTTCGGGCGATGAACGCTGGCGCGTGTCTTGACCATGGCGCGCAGCTTGGCAGCGGCCTGGTTGGATCGATGTTCCTGAAGGAAGGCCAGGGTGACGCTGAGTACCACCATCACGCAGATCACGATGGCGGCGCGCGCATCGCCGGTGAACCATGAAACCGCTGCCAGCGAGAGCAGCAATGCGTTCAGTGGGTTCTTCGCCCGCCCCGCGAGTTCCTGCGGAATGGTTTGCTGCGCCTCGCGCGCGATCAGATTGGGCCCGTTTCGAAGCAGCCTTGCGGCAGCCTCCGTCTCCGTCAGACCATCGGGCGATGTACCAATCTGACGCAGCAGCTCATCGGCAGGCAGGCGTGCCCAAGCTTCCAGCATGCCGGATGCCTGCGGGTCGGGACCCGGCTTTATGGCATGTGGCGCAGGGAAACCGAACCTTTGGAGGATCTCACGCACCCGGCCGCCACCTGCCCTAATCTCGCCGCGCGCCATGAAATCGCCTTTTTCGATCGATGTCGGTCCAGAATAGGCAGATCCAACTTATCCTACAGCAAATCGCCGGATGTGATGTATGGCGCGGCGTTTCGTTCCATAGATCATCGGTTGGCAGCGGGTAATGTTGGGCTCGCTTGCGGACCTCGGTAACGGACAGCCTTCATCAGATGCTCTTGGATGCGATCATGGCACGAACCGGTATCTCACTCGCGCTGCTGTCCGCCGCGTTATTCGGTGCCAGTACGCCGTTCGCCAAGCTTCTGCTGGGCCAGGTCGAGCCCGCTATGATGGCCGGGCTGTTGTATCTGGGCGCCGGTGGCGGTCTCGCGGTGATCCATTTGTCGCGTCGCGCGCTGCTTCTCCCCGCAACGGAAGCGCCGTTGCAGCGTGCCGATTTCCCGTGGCTGGCACTGGTGATCGGCACTGGCGGCGTGCTGGGGCCATTGCTTCTGATGGCCGGCTTGGTCCGCACCGACGCGTCCACGGCGTCGCTTATGCTGAATCTGGAGGGGGTGGCGAGTCTGGCGATCGCCTGGGTCGTGTTTCGCGAGAACGTGGACCGCCGCCTGATGCTGGGCGCAGTCGTGATCCTGGCCGGCGCGGCGCTGCTGTCCTGGCAGGGCCAGGCATCGCTGCGCTCGGGCGCAGCGCTGATCGCCGGTGCCTGCCTGTGCTGGGGCATCGACAACAATTTGACGCGAAAGCTGTCGTCCGCCGATCCGGTGCAAATCGCCATGCTGAAGGGCCTGGTGGCCGGCACCGTCAATCTGGGGCTGTCGCTGCTAGACGGAGCGGTTCTGCCGGGTGCTGTGACGGTACTGGCGGCCGGCGCGGTCGGCTTTCTTGGCTACGGCGTCAGCCTGGTGCTGTTCGTGCTCGGGCTGCGCTACCTCGGAACGGCCCGCACCGGTGCGTATTTTTCTCTCGCCCCCTTCGCCGGCGCGGTGCTTTCCGTCGCGATGCTGGGCGAACCGATAACCTGGCTTCTGCTGGTTTCCAGCGGCCTGATGGCTCTGGGTCTTTGGCTCCATCTATCGGAGCGGCATGACCACGAACATGTGCATGAGGCGTTGGAACACGAGCACCGGCACGTCCATGACGCGCATCACGACCATGGACATGGCCCGAAAACGGTTCCGGACGAGCCGCATACGCATTGGCACCGTCACGCCCCGTTGACGCATCGTCATCCGCACTACCCGGACCTGCACCACCGGCACCGCCATGCCCACTGACGACTTCTCGGCCTGCAAACACGACTGAAGCACCATCCCGACGGGTTTTTCCGTCCTGTCGCCACTCTCCTATGCGCTGGCAAGCGGAATCCCTGCTTGCAAAACGCCGCCGTCTATCGCATCTGAGCATCCCAGGCACATCGGCCACGTTCGGCTGGTCATTTGTTGGGGCGCGCGGGGCAGGGGTCTCGCGGCGCCCGTCGTCGTATGGAGGTTCACCTTGGCTACTTCACTCGAAAAGATCCGCAATATCGGGATCACCGCCCATATCGACGCGGGTAAGACCACGACCACCGAGCGGATCCTTCACTACACCGGCGTCTCCCACAAGATCGGTGAGGTCCATGACGGCAACACCACCACCGACTACATGGACCAGGAGCGTGAGCGCGGCATCACCATCACCTCCGCCGCCGTGAC
>CAINEA010000683.1 GCA_903847525.1 uncultured Acetobacteraceae bacterium
ACAGTCCGGCACGCTCCGCCGCGGTGCCGCGATCGGTGATCTGCTCCAGTTCCCGCTCGCCGCCAAAGCGGCTCACGGCCAGGATCGTGGCTCCATGCATCGCGAATATGACGGCAGATCCATACAGAAACACGATCGATAGCATGTGGAACGGGTTGTAGAACAGGTTTCCGTAGCGGATGGAAAACGCGGCGGTCCAGTCCAAGTGCGGAAAGATCCCAAATGGCACGGCCTCCCCCCAGCTACCCATCAACAGCGGCCGGAAGAAGCCGAGTACCAGATACAACCAGATCGCCGACGCGAATGCCCATGCCGTGTGGGTGCCGAGGCCCAAAGCAATCGCACGGCGATAGGTACGGGCCCACCATAAAAGGATCGACGCCGTGAGAAAGAAGCCGGCCATCAGCCACCAGCCACCCTGAGCCAAGGGCGGGATCCGCAATCCATAGGACGGCGGCGGCGGCTCGAGTGCCAACCAGGGCAGCATCCGCACGAACTGCACGGGGTCCCAGTTGACCGAGGCCCACATATTCAGGCCAATGATTTCGATCGCGATGAAGCCGCACACCAAGGAAGCCATTCCCAGCAAGCCGAGATATATCGGCCCAACCTGCGCATCACCGAACATTCCCAGAAGATGGGCGAACACCGGCTGGCCAGAGCGCTGCCAGCTTCCCCTAGGCAGTTTCATTCCTTCATGTACCGGACCACGAACCTGGATCCGGGTGAAGATATTCTGATATTCAGGCATTTCGTCCCCCCCTATTTCCAGATCGGCAGGTTCAACCACCAACCCCACCATTCCGGCCAACCGCGAGTCCAGAACGGTCCGCTTATGATGATGCACACCGCGCTCCAGAGCGCAGCGGACAGCGCCAGGAACAGGCCGAGACGATGGATCCCGAGCGTGCCGATGGAGTAGCCGATCAGGTCGCGGAAGAAGACGTTCTCGTGTTCGGGCGTCTTTACCGGCTGACCCTTCTGTGGATTGGCGGCGGACAGCACCAGCGAACCGTGCAGGCCAAGGGCCAGTGCGTTGGTGAAGAAGAAGCTCACCGCGATCATATGCGCCGGATTGTAATGAAAATGCAGATATTGGTAGCCGGTGTTGGACACCCAATCCAGATGGCTCATGATGCCGTAGGGAAAGCCGTATCCCCATGCGCCCATCAGCACGGGACGGACGACCACGAGGCTGAAATAGGCGAATATCGCAACGCTGTAGGCAAGCGGGATGTGCAATCCCATGCCGAGCTTTCGGGCGATCTCGGCCTGGCGCAGCGCCCAGGAAACAAAGGCGCCGAGCGCGCAAATCGTGATCAATTGCCAAAGGCCGCCAGCCTTCAGCGGCGCGAACGCGAGGCCATAACTGAGATCGGGTGGCGCGATGCTGATCCTCCAGACATTCCAGGTCGGGCCCAGAGCCGCCCCCCAAAGGATCAGGGATGTGCCGAGCAGACTGAAGAAGATCGTGGTGACCCCAAAGAAGCCGACATAAAGCGGCCCCACCCAGAAATCGAACAGATCTCCCCCAATAAGGGTTCCACCCCGCACACGGTATTTTTGTTCAAAGCTGAGCATCGCCATTGGTAGCCCCTCCGCGCAGAAGGCATGACCCGCATGCCCTCAAACAGCACTGTCAGTGGCGGACGGGGTCGGGCGATACGCCGAATCCCGGCCGCCACCGTCGGCAAGCAAGTCTATTTTGCGCCCGATGGCAGTGGCGCCATCTGCGCCGCCGTCCCCATATGGGGTCCTTCGAGCCAGTTGAACCGGTCGGTGCTGAGCAGGATGAAGTGGATCAGCAACGCCAGCGTGAACAAGAAGACACCCATGGCGACAAGCACGCGCCGCGGGTCGAACAGCAGCCATATACGCCACATGTTCCCGCCCCCTATGCTAACAAGGAGATTGCATGAGAAACCATTGTGCCAGCGCCGTCCAGCATGGACGATGCATAGCCCTTTGGCCCAGGCAACCACGGCCGCCATTGCCACGCCAGGAAGTGCGCGATAATGGCAACCACCGTGAAGATGATGAAGCTGGTAAGGAAGATTCCGTGGAATTCCTTGGCTTCATTTTCCGTGAGCCCCGACATCGAGGCCCCTGGTCTACTTAAGTCGCTCGGCATGGAGAATACCCTCCGATAGAGACCTTACGGCCGTTACCGCGCACGTCCCGCGCGGCGAGGATGGTCGCGGCCGTAGCCGCCGCGGCCGACGATCCGCCCGGCTGGGCCGGTCGGATACTTGTGTCCGATGGTGCGCTACCCGTGGGCAGGGCCCAGCGACATGCTGAGAAACGCCGATACGGATCAAGCCGACGGGTCATGCCGGCTGTCCTTCGGTCAGTGAAGCCAGCGACCGGAGCACCCGCGCCGCGGTCACGCGATCCTCGCCGGCCTGGCGCGCATCCTGCTCCACCCGTTCGCGGATTCGCTTGGCCGCAGATATGCGCACCAGAAACGGTTCGGTTTCCACATAAGCGTCCAGACGCTCGACCGCATCGTCGTCCCATGGCCGTGTGTCCGCCATCCGGGTGGGCGTCGGGTCGACCCGATCCATCTCAGTGCCGAGCGGCAGGATGTTGAACAGCGCATCGAACAGAGCGTTGCAGTATTCCTGGATGATATAGGTCGCACCCGCATAGCCCATGAACGGCGTGCCCGTCGCCCGGCGGATGATGGCTCCGGGAAACGAGGCGGGAATGTACATGGCACGGTTGCCGAGTTCCGCGGCGTACATGCGTTCATTGAACGACCCGAACAGCACCAAGGGCGGCGTGCTCTTCAAGGCCGCCCGCACCGCCGCATTGTCCGGCTTGGTCCCCGCGCACCGCGAAAAAGAGAACGTGCAGGGCACGCCCATCTCGTCTTCCAGGAAGTGCCGCACACCGCGGGCATAGGTATCCGTCGCCGCGATCGCGAAGGAGGCGGTGGCGAAGAAATCCTGCGTGACGCTGCGCCACAGATCCCATATCGGCTTTATCGTGGTGTGCTTCTCCCGTTCGATAAACGGTTCGGGATCCACGCCGGCGAGTTCGCCGAGCGTGCGCAGGAAATTCGTTGTCGCGAACAAACCGATCGGCGCCTGCAGATAGGGGCGGTCGAGTTCCTCGCAGAGCTGGCGGCCAAACTCGCGATACAGGCAGACATTGACGTCCGCGTTGATCAGCTTGGGTATGTCCTCGACATGCGAGCCGAGCGGAAAAACGAGATTGATCTCGCAGCCGATCCCCTCGACCAGGCGGCGGATTTCCGCGAGGTCGGACGGCATGTTGAACGTGCCGTAGATCGGACCGATTATGTTCACGCGCGGCTTCACGCCAGCCGCCCGCTCCGGCCGCGGTTTCGGCTTGCCCTTCCTGGCGCCGAATTCGGTCCACAGCCAATAGATCGCGCGGTCGGCGGCCTGCCACTGGTCTTCGTCGATGGTGCGCGGAATGAAGCGAAGGAGGTTCGAACCCTCCGGCGTTACGCCGCCGCCGATCATTTCGGCGATGCTTCCGGTTACCACGACCGCCGGCATGTCCGGGTCCTGGGTCGCGGCGGCACGGCGCAGGGCGCCTTCCGTGCCGCTCATCGACAGGTTATCTTCCGACAGGCCGGTGACCACGATCGGCAGTTCATGCGGCGGAAGCGCGTCGGTGTAGTGCAGCACCGCCGTTACCGGCAGGTTCTCGCAACCGACCGGCCCATCGATCACCACGCGCAAACCACGGATCGCGGTGAAGGCGTAGACCGCCCCCCAATAACCGCCGGCCCGGTCATGATCGAGCACCAGCATCGCCCTAGGTTCCCATAGCCTGCGATGCGGCGGCCTTGGCCTTCGCTTCGCGCAGCTTGCGGTACCGGTCGCGTGCGCCGGGAGGATCCTTCGGCACATCAGCAAATCCGTGGCCCGCCGTTTCCCCGGTCCCGACCCGGTCGAAGAAGCTGACCATGCGCGCGAAGCGTTCCCGTCCACGGGTCTGGGCGGCGACGATGCCGGCCAGCGCCCCGGCCCCGGCCGGCCCGAACAATGGCCGCGCGGAAACCATGTTGGTGAAGTACAGCGCCGGAATCCCCATTTCCTTCGCCTGCTGCACCAAGGGCGTCGTGCCGACCGCGAGATCCGGTTGGACGTCCCGCATCGCCGCGACATCCTGCTCGAGCGAAGCGCGATATTGCACGAAGGTACCGTGCGCTTGTAACCAGTCGCGATCCGCATCGCTCCATTCGGTGCGCGGACAGGCCGTGCCGACATAGGGCACCTCGGCGCCAGCCTCCACCCACAGGCGGGCGACCAGTAGTTCGGAGCCTTCGTAGCCGGATATGGTAATCCGGGCGCGGATCGGGCAGGCCGCCAACGCACCCTGAATGGCCGGCAGGGCGCGGGATTTCGCTGCGTCGATGAGATCGGCTGCCACATTCGCCGCCCGCCCAACACTGTCGAGCCAGGCGGCGGTGCCTTCCACCCCGACCGGGCCCGACCCGACGATCGGGCGGCCGGCGGCGCGAAACTCCCGTATGGACGCGGTGTAGAACGGATGCACGGCAGCGGCCACGGCACAATCGAGAGCGGAATAGAGATCGCGCCATTCCCGCGTCGGCACCTGTGGCGCCATCGCCAAACCCATCGGCGCGATCATGGCGCCCACGCCCATTGGGTCGGCGGGAAACAACTCTCCGATCACACTGACCGTCGGGCGATCTTCGATCAATGTTCGCGGCCGCGCGACCGGGCCCTGCTCCGCTTCCTGCCGCGCATAGCGCAGCATCGCCCCGGCCAGAACGTCCTTCGCTTCCGCATGGGTGGGAACGCCAAAGCCGGGCACATCTATTCCGATGATACGTACGCCGTCGATATTCTTCGGCAGTCGGTCGAGCGGCACACCGGAAGCGGTCGGCACGCAGAGATTGATCACGACCACGGCGTCGTAATATTCCGGCTTCGCCGTCTCGAACACGGCGTTGCGGATATCTTCGTATAACTGTCCCTTGACGAGCGTTTCCGAGTTGAACGGCACATAGCCCACGGTACGCTTCGCACCATAGAAATGCGACGTGAAGGTCAGGCCATATACACAACATGCCGATCCGGACAGAATCGTTGCCGTGCGCCGCATCCGCAACCCGACCCGCAGACTGCCGAAGGCCGGACACATCGATTGCGGCTGGTCATGCGGTCCGCGCGGATAATCCGCCAGCAGCCGGTCCATTGTCTCGCTCTTGCCGGCGGCGCGCGCAGCTTCCTGCATCGTCTCCCGCCCGCCATGGCAGCCGGAGGCTTCGGCGATGGGTGGGGTTGCGACCGTCCCGTCCATACTCATGCGCCCTCGTAGATCACTTCAAGGGACTTCTTCTCGATGATGCTGGCGGCGCACATGTCCTCGATCGTCGCCGGTTCCAGCACCACGCCCCTGCCCACGGCATCGCCCTTGAACAGGTTCAGCAGCGCATCATGGGTCAGCGGATTGGGGCGGACCGGCGGCGCCACCGCGACCTGCTCGGCCAGCGCCTCGAACAACGACGCCCATTGTCCGCCCGGCGTGCCGACGATTTCGTAATTGGCGCTCTTGCGGCGGATGTCCTCATTGGCGGGGATGGCCGACAGCACGGGAATGCCGACCGAATCGGCGAAGGCCTGGGCTTCGCCGGTGCCATCGTCCTTGTTGATGACCATCCCGGCCACGCCGACATTGCCGCCGAGCTTGCGAAAGTAATCCACGGCCGAGCAAACATTGTTGGCGACATAGAGCGATTGCAGATCGTTCGAGCCAACAACGATCACCTTCTGGCACATGTCGCGCGCGATCGGCAGGCCGAAGCCGCCGCAAACGACGTCGCCGAGGAAATCCAGCAACACGTAGTCAAAGCCCCATTCATGAAAGCCGAGCTTTTCCAACAGCTCGAAGCCATGAATGATGCCGCGTCCACCGCAGCCGCGTCCAACCTCGGGCCCGCCGAGCTCCATGGCGAAAACCCCGTCTCGCTTGAAACAGACATCGCCGATTTTTACCTGTTCGCCGGCGAGTTTCTTCTTCGAGGAGGTTTCGATGATGGTCGGGCAACTGCGCCCGCCAAACAGCAGCGATGTCGTGTCGCTTTTCGGATCGCAGCCGATCAGAAGCACGCGCTTGCCCTGCTGCGCCATCATGTAGGAGAGGTTGGCGAGGGTGAAGCTCTTGCCGATGCCGCCCTTGCCGTAGATGGCGATGATCTGGGTTTCTTTCTTCACCGGTTCGGTGGACACAGGATCCGGTTCGATCGCCGCTTCCGCGCGCAGGCGTTCCGCCATATCGCTGCTTGGCAAGTCTGAAACAAACGGAGCGTTCATGTGCGGGCTCTCCAATCGAGGATCATTTTAAGACAGGAAGCATCGGTGAAGGCCGTTCGATAGGCGGAAGCGGCCTGGGCTGCCGGTTCTCGGTGCGTGATCAGACCCTCAAGCGGCAAGCGGCCTGAGGCGATCAAATCTGTCACGGCCAGAAGGTCGGCGGGTTGCCACTGTGCGGCGATGCGCAACCGTGCCTCACGCATAAAGGCGGGCGGAAAGGCGAACGACAATCTGTCCGCATAGAATCCGGCCAGCACGATCTCGCCGCCGGGCGCAAGGTGGGAGATCAGGGTATCGAGCAGAGCCGGGTCGCCGCTGACATCGCAAATGGTCTGGTAATCGCGCCGCGGATCATCCGCTGGATCGATCACCGAATAGACGTTTGCGCCGTCCATGCGCTGGGGATTGCGTTCCCAGACAACCGGCGAACCACCAGCCAATACCGTCAGTCGTGCCAGCAGGCGACCGAGCACGCCATGCCCGACAATCAAATCCGGTTGGGGCCCATGCGCCGGGGCCGCGTGATACGCGGTCGCCGCAAGCGGGAGCAGAACGCCCTGCTCACCCAGATACTCGCCGATGAGGGTAACCCGCGCGCCAGGCACCACCAGGCGCGCGGCCGCGCCGCCGAACAGACCCCGCACCGGACCGAAACAATTGGCGCCCGGCACAAA
>CAINEA010000684.1 GCA_903847525.1 uncultured Acetobacteraceae bacterium
AAACAAATCTTACAAAGGCGGCCTCCGGGCCGCCTTTTTGTTTTTGATGCCGGCAACTTGGCGATTGGCAATTGCGCGACAAACCCTACCAATCCTCCCGTGTCTCTCACTCCCTCAACAATGCTTTCGCTGGGCACGCCTGCGCCCGGATTCCGGCTGCCCAACCCGGCGACCGAGCGGCAGGTGTCGATCGGTGACTTTGCCGATGCGCCCGCCCTCGTGGTCGCGTTCCTCTGCAACCACTGCCCGTATGTCCGGCATATCCGGGACGCCCTGGCCTATTTTGGCCGCGATTGCGAACGGCTGGGGGTGGCCTTTGTCGGCATCAATTCGAACGACGTGAGAGCCTTTCCGGCCGACGCACCCGCGAAGATGGTGACGGAGGCCCGCAGCGCCGGCTGGACATTTCCCTACCTTTTTGACGAGACACAGGTGGTGGCCCGCGGGCACCAGGCCGCCTGCACGCCCGACTTCTACCTGTTCGATGCCGACCGCCGGCTCGTCTATCGCGGGCAGTTCGACGATTCACGGCCCGGCAATGGCCGGCCCGTCACCGGCGGCGAACTGCGGCGGGCGCTCCAGGCGGTGCTCAACGGCCAGCCTGTGCCGGCGCGGCAGCTCCCCAGCATGGGCTCCAACATCAAATGGAAGCCCGGCCACGAGCCCGGCTATTTCAACCGCTGAGCGGTCGTCCGTTTTCCGTTCCCGTTTCTTCCGGCATGAACCTTCTGGGCATTGAAATCGGCGGCACCAAGCTGCAACTGGTCGCGGGCGATGCGTCCGGGCGAATCACCGAACGGCTGCGCTTCAGCGTGGACCGGGCGAGCGGGGGCGAAGGCATCCGCCAGCGGATCGCCGAGGCGCTGCCCGCGCTCATCCGGACGCATGCGCCCGCCGCCATCGGCGTCGGCTTCGGTGGGCCGGTGGACTGGCAGACCGGGCAGATCTGCTGCTCGCACCAGATTGCCGGCTGGCATGACTTCGGGCTGGGCGAATGGCTGCGCTCACGGTCGGGGCTGCCGGTGTTTGTGGACAACGACGCCAATGTCGCCGCCCTCGGCGAGGCGGTTCATGGCGCGGGACGCGGCCGCAACTCGGTCTTCTGGATCAACATGGGCAGCGGCGTCGGCGGCGGGTTGGTGGCAGATGGGCGGCTCTATCACGGGGCCAAGCCTGGCGAAGCCGAGATCGGCCATCTGCGCCTGGACCGTTCGGGAACGATTCTGGAGGAGCGTTGTTCCGGCTGGGCGGTGGACCGCCGGCTGCGGACGGCCATCGCAGCGAATCCGGCTGGCCCGCTCGCCCACTTGGCCGGGGG
Organism: uncultured Acetobacteraceae bacterium; assembly: GCA_903847525.1. Classification (GTDB taxonomy): domain Bacteria; phylum Pseudomonadota; class Alphaproteobacteria; order Acetobacterales; family Acetobacteraceae; genus PALSA-911. The sequence continues at coordinate 1,319 of CAINEA010000684.1, forward strand.
CGCGACTTCGGGCGAGGCCCGGTTTCTCGCGGCGGCCGTCGGCGAGGGGGATACGGCGGCGCAGGGCATACTCGCGGAGGTGGCCGATGATCTGGCTTTCGCATTGTCGCACGTGGTCCAGCTGTTTCATCCCCAGGTCATTGTCGTGGGTGGCGGCCTGTCGCTCGTGGGCGAACCGCTGCGTGCGGCCATCGCCTCGGCGCTGCCGCGCTACGTGATGGATTCGTTCCAGCCGGGGCCGGACATCCGGCTGGCGGGCCTGGGCGAGGATTCGGTCCCCATCGGGGCGCTGACCCTGGCCGCAACTCGGCTCGACGCGGGCGTCTGAGCAGGGCAGCTTCCACGCATGCAGCAATGGATTGCCGATTACCTGGCCGCGCAAATTCGCGCGGTCAATTCCCTCAACCCGGCCGAACTCGCGCCGCTGGTGGAAACCCTGCGTGACGCCTGGAAGCGTGACGCCCAGGTGTTCGCCATCGGCAACGGCGGCAGCGCGGCCAATGCCAGCCATTTCGCGGTCGATCTCGGCAAGGGCGCGAGCGACGTGCTTCCCCGACGGTTCCGGGTCCTTTCACTCACGGACAACACGCCCTGGATCACGGCGCTGGGAAACGACTACCGCTACGACGAGATTTTTTCCCGGCAGCTGGCCAACTACGCCCGCCCCGGGGATGTGCTGATCGCGGCGAGCGTCAGCGGCAACTCGCCGAACCTGGTGACAGCCTTCGAATATGCGCGTACGAAGGGCGTGAAAACCATCGCCCTGGTCGGGGCGAAGCGTGGCCGCCTGGCCGAGCTGGGCGACCAGGTGATCGTCGTGGACGACACCCACTACGGCCGCGTAGAGGATGTCCAGATGCATATCCTCCACATCCTGTGCTATGCTTTCTGGGAAAACCCCGCCTTGGCCGGCGCATAACCGCTGCGGTTCCGTGCTCGGCGTGAGCTGTGAATGCAAGACGGTATGGCCAACGTGGTGAAAACCTCTATCGCAATCCTGTTGTGGATGGTGTGGCTGCTTCCGGCCGGCGCCGCGCTCGGCATCATGCCGCCGACCGATCCCGACCCGCGGCAGGTGGAGAACCTGCGCCGGACGATGACGCTCCTGAACACGAGCACGCCGGAGCATCGCAACACGGTGCGGATACTTTTTTACGGGCAGTCGATCACCCTGCAAGACTGGTGGTTGCAGGTCGCGCAATCGATCCGTGATAACTACCCGAGTGCCAACCTGATCATCGTGAACCGCGCCATCAACGGGCACACGGTGGACCTGCTGCTCCGCGACGCGCTGTCCGACGTGTATCCCTTCCAGCCCGACCTGATCATCTTCCAGGCCTATGGTCCGGAA
>CAINEA010000685.1 GCA_903847525.1 uncultured Acetobacteraceae bacterium
TTCGTAAACTAAGCGCCAACTTTGAGCTTCTTTTGTTCTGCAACGGATCAGGTGGAAAATGAGGGGAGGCTTAAGATGACGTACCCATCTAAATCCCGTGGCCAACTCCAACTGCCCTACTTACAACCTGCCCCGACCTTTACATCGTTGAACCGTTCATCCCCTGCCGGCATGTAGGGTTGCAGGTCCAGGATACAGCCGGGCTTATAAGCATAGACATTGGCCCGCGTGATCACCGGGATATTACCCACCTGCTCGGAAATCTCGCGCGACAGGTCCAGCATCGTCGCCAGCCGCACCGGGTCGGTCGCTTCCAGTCGTTTTGCCTTTTCTAGCAACGAGTCGATACGAGGGCTGGCCGCGCCGCCCGGGTTCACGCCGCCGCCGGTGCCGACAATCTGCATCAGGCCCTCCACAGCGTCGCCGCGACCGCCATTGCGCCCGATCATCATGTCGCCGCGCGGCACCGGACGGGCAAACTGAATGTATTGCGATACATCGATCACATCGAATTTGAGCCGCACACCGGCCTCTGACCACATGCCCTGTAAAGCCTCGGCCAATTGGCGGTACTCGGTCGTGTTCAGCAGCAGAAGGGTAATATCGACGCCATTTTTGAAGCCAGCCTCCGCGATGAGCGCACGCGCCTTGGCGAGGTCGAACGGATACCGTGCGTCGAGTTCCTTGATGTAGAACGGCGACGTGGTTGCCCAGAGCTGCTGCGTCGGCCTGGCGCTGCCAAAGCCCATCGCATCGGCCAGCGCTTCTCGGTCGGTCGCGTGCATCAGCGCCTGGCGCACGCGGACATCCGCCAGGCTGGGACGGGACACATTCAGATAGATGTCCCATAGCGCGTTCTTTTCAGCCGACTGCACCACCAGTCCGGCTGCCTTGGCTTCGGCGATTTGGCGCGGATCGATCAGGGAGATCGTCGCCTGGCCGGACCGCACCGCGTTCAGCCGTGCACGGCTATCGGGCACATAATGGTTCTCGAAGCCGGCGGGGCGGCCCTTGGTGCCTGCCCAATAGGCATCGAAACGGGTCATCACCGTTTTGATGTTCGACTCGAACGATTTCACCTGATACGGACCGGCGCCGATGCCCTTCAGCGTGGTGCCGAATACCGGATCGCCGTTCGGCAGCGGAGCGAGGGCGGCGGGGCTCACCATCATGCCGCTGTTATAGGCCAGCCGGAATTCGATCTGCCCGCTCGGTTGGCGCAGCTTGAGTTTGACGATGTCGTCGCCGATCGTCTCGATCGTGCCGATCAACTGGAATGTGTCGGCGACGGTATTGCCGGCCCGTTTGCCGAGTGCGGCACTGCGCTCAAAATTTCGCTTTACCGCATCGGCGTTGAACTTCGTGCCGTCGTGGAAGGTCACGCCATGACGCAGCTTCAGTGTCAGTTCCGTCAGATCCTCGTTGATTTTCCAGGACTCGGCCAGACCAGGGGTCAGGTTGCCGTTCTGGTCGAAGCGGATCAGCGTGTCGTAGATCGCCAGCAGGGTTTCATGGGAATAGCTGCTGGCATTCTGCGGTTCCGCGGGATCGAGCGTCGCGTTGCCAGAGGAGTCGTAATAGACGATCACCGCGTTGGTGTTGAACGATGCGGCTTTGTCACCTTCGGCGGACCATGCCGACGGTCCGCATAGAGCGGCCAGCAGCGACAGGCACGCCAGCGCAAGCTTCCTCATCGGCTTCCTCCCCATTGGCCGGAGTCACCTGCCGATCCCTGATGGGGCGGGTCGGCAGAATGGCCGGCCTTCGTTGTTGCCGGCATCATGACGCTAGGACGCTGGGGAGTCACGAAATCGTTGTGGCGTGGCAAACTCACAAGCGGCCGGCGTGTGCGTTCGGACAGGGTCCAGCGTGCATGTTCATAAGCCCGCGCCGGACCTGGAGGAATCCAGCACCTTAATCAGGAAGTGACTCCCCCGGAAAAACCGTGTTACTTCCCATCTCTCGCGAGGACAGATGTGCCGCAAGTGCATGACGCCTTCGAGGAGCAACGGACTAAATAAAAAGACGAAATACAGGGAGAAGCATGGCGATGAGCCACGTAGACACGTATGGGCGATGCTCTTGACGGACTTTGTCTTTGCAGGACGGAGCCTTGACTGTCGCCAATGGCAATGGGCTTGCAACGGATTACGATCTTTTTATATTCCGCACGTTCAACCCGACCGCAGGGTGACATGTATTGGAGCGTTGGCCCGGCCGAAGGGTGGCCTTGCCGAAATTCCGTTCAGCAATTCAGACGCGATTTTGGGGCTGTAAGATGCACACGAGAATGCTGATCCGGGCGGCCGTGATGGCCGCTTTCCTGGCCGCCGCGGTTCCCGTGCCCTTCGCTGTCGGGGAAACCAAGACGGCCGGAAATAAGGCGGCGGAGGTCAATACCAACGCCACGCTGATTTACTACGACATGGCGGGTAACGAGACCCTGGACCCGGCGGAACCGCAGAACAACAGCAGCTATTCGCATGAGGCGCTGCTGGCTGTGTACGACACGCTCATTCGGTTGGACGACGCAGGGAATCCGGGGCCTGGGCTCGCGGAATCCTGGACCCGCAACGACGACCTTACCACCATGACGATGAAGCTTCGCCATGGCGTGACCTTTCACGACGGCACGCCGTTCAACGCCGCCGCGGTGAAGCGCAACTTCGAGCGCAGCGCATCGCTGGGCAAGCGGATCGTCGGGACCATGGCGGAAACCGTCGCCCTGATCGATGCGGTGGAGGTGCAGGGCGATGATGCGGTGACCCTGAAGCTGAAATCACCCAGCGGGCAGATCGAGTATTGGCTGGCCAGCACACCCGGCATGATGATCAGCCCCGCCGCGCTGACCGAGGATGTGTTCGGCGGAAACTTGTCCCCGATCGGCGCGGGTCCTTACCGGGTCAAGAGTTTCGAGGCGAACGTCTCCACGATCACAGTTCGGAACGATAAATACTGGGGCGGGACGGATCTGCGGCCTGCCGGTTTTCAGCATCATTACGTGCCCGATGGCCGGGCGCGCCTGAACGCGCTGCGCTCGGGGCAGGCCAACATCGCTCTGATCGACGCGCGTCAGATCCCAGAAGCAAAGAGCGCCGGTTTGGCCGTGCAGGTCGTGGAGAAGAACGCCATCTGGGACATCTATCCCAACCTGAAAAAGGGTCCGCTTGGCGATTTGCGGGTGCGAAAGGCGATCATGCACGCGATCGACCGGGAGGCTTTGGCGGACGCACTCACCTTCGGCAGCGCGCATGCGACCCAGCAGATCTGGTCGAGCCAGTCGCCGTTCTACGTCAAGGAATTGGATGGACGTTACGAATTTGACCAGACGAAGGCACGCGCGCTGTTGGCGGAAGCGGGCTTCAAGGACGGGTTCGAACTGACCAATCTGCTGCTGAACAACACGGAGTATCGCCAGTTGGCCGAGGCATTGCAGGGCAATCTGGCCGAGGTCGGCATCAGGCTGAAATTCGATGTCGTGGACGTTTCGCAGTTCCCGCAATTCTATCGCCCGCCGACCCGCGGCGATATTCTGATGGCGCGTTATGGCGGGCGCAGCGACCCTATCCAGTCGGTCTATGAACTGGTCGGCACCGGTGGTTCCTATGCGCCGGGAGGTTCCGCCAGCCCAAAAATCGACGAGTTGCTTCGCCAGGCAAAGGGTATGGCAGCGGCAGACCCGAAACGGCTGGAGGTTATGCGCGATCTGGCGCGGGAGGTTTCCGATAACGTGGCAACGATCCCGGTCATCACCCGGGCGAACGTCTATGCCTACAAACTGGGCTGCATCCTCAACCTGACCCCCTACCTGCCGGCTGGCGATGACCGGTTCAACGATGTGCACATCGCCGCGGAGTGCAAGTGATGGGGGCCCTGACGGGTTGGCGGACGGCTTTCTGGCTGATGGCGCTTTCGCTGGCGGGAGCCGGTCTGGCCCGGGCCGCCGACGTAAATACCGCCGCGACGCTGATCTACTACGACGCTGTCGGCAACGAGACGTTGGATCCGGCCGAGCCGCAAAGCGGCAGCAGCTTCTCCCAGGAAGTACTGCTCGCCGTTTACGACACGCTGGTGCGGCTGGACCCGGCGGGTAATCCGACACCGGGCCTGGCGGAATCCTGGACGGCCAACGCGGACCTGACCGCCTTCACCTTCAAGTTGCGCCCGGGGGTGACGTTTCATGACGGCAGCGACCTGACCGCGGATACGGTCAAGCGCAATATCGACCGCAACGTGGCACTGGGTGGACGGGCGAGCGGCACGATGGTCGATTCCGTTCGTTTGGTCGCCGGTGTCGAGGTGCTGGGCCCGCTGGAATTCAAGCTGCTGCTGAAGGGGCCGAGCGGGCAGATACCCTACATCATGGGCGGCATCGGCGGCATGGTCGCCAGCGCGGCGTCGGTCTCCGGGGATGATTTCGGCGTGACATTCAAGCCGATCGGCTCCGGCCCGTATCGGGTAAAATCGTTCGAGTCCAATGTGAAGACCGTGATGGTCCGCAACGACTCCTATTGGGGCGGGATCGCCGGACGGCCGGTGGCGTTCGAACATCATTACGTGCCGGATGGCCGCGCCCGGCTGAACGCGCTGCGGTCCGGTCAGGCGAATGTGGTGCTGATCGACCCGCGCCAGATCCCGGAGGCCAAGGGAGCGGGGATGACCGTGCAGATCAACGAGAAGAACGGGGTGTGGGATATCTATGTCAATCTCGGTCGTGCGCCGCTGGATAATCTGAAAGTGCGCCAGGCCTTCATGCACGCCGTCGATCGCGAGGCGCTGGCCGAGGCATTGAGCTTCGGCAGCGGCAAGCCGACCGTGCAGTTCTTCGCTTCCAGTTCCCCGGTCTACGATCCGGCCCTGGAAAAGCTCTATCCCTATGATCCAGCCAAGGCGAAGGCGCTGTTGGCCGAGGCGGGGTTCAAGGGCGGCGTTGACGTCACGCAGCTGCTGTTGAATACCACGGAATACAAACAGTTGGGCGAGGCGCTTCAGGCGATGCTGGCGGAATCCGGCATCCGGGTGAAGTTCGACGTGATCGATGCCTCACAGTTCAACCTGTTTCGCCGTGCGCCCTATCGGGGCGACTTCCTGATGGCCCGCTGGGGCGGGCGCGCCGATCCGCTACAGACATTCCAGGAATTGATCGCCACGGGGGCGACCTATAACCCCGTGGGAGTCGCCAATCCGCAAATCGATGTGCTGATCGCCAAGGCGCGCGCCATGCTGCCGGAGGACCCTGCTCGCCTGGTGCTGCTGCGCCAGATCGCGCGGCTCGGTGTGGAATATGTATCCAACATGCCGTTGATGACCCGGTCGAATGTCTACGCCTTCCGTCCCGGATGCATCCTGGGATTGGTGGCCTATCTGCCGGTGGGCGATGACCGGTTCAACGACGTTCAGGTCGCGGCGAACTGCAAATGAATATCCTGGAGTTTTCGCCTATGCGCGCTTCGACCGTATGGCTGCTGATGGCGTATCTCACGTTTGGCTTGGTTGGTCCCGCCGGAGCGGTGGATGCTCCGGCCAACCCGAACGGCACGGTGATTTATTACGATGCGGTGAGCAATCAGACGCTCGATCCGCAGGAGCCGCAGAACAACAGCAGCTTCGCCCAGGGACCCCTGATGGCGATCTTCGACAGCCTGATCAACCTGAACGAGGCCGGGGAGCCGAAGCCGGGTCTGGCGGTGTCCTGGCAGTACAACGCCGACCTCACGGAATTCACTCTGAAGCTGCGTCCGGGCGTTACCTTTCATGATGGCTCGAAGTTCAACGCCGCGGCGGTGGCGCGTAATTTTGAACGTTCCACCGCACTCGGCTTGCGCGCCGGCTTCGCCACCTCCGAGACCATGTCCCAGATCGCCACGGTTGAGATCGAAGGCGAGGATCTGGTGCGGCTGAAGCTGAAGGGGCCGAATGGGCAGATGCCGTTCTTCCTAGGCAGCCAGGCCGGCATGATGATCAGTCCGGCCGTGCTGAGTTCCTCGGGAGAGATTTCGTTCGGTGCGGCGCTGAAGCCGGTCGGCACCGGCCCGTTCAAGGTGCGCTCGTTCGACTCCAATGTCCGCACCGTCATGGATCGCTATGACGGCTACTGGAATCCCGATCCGGGCAGGCCGGTAACGATCGAGCATCATTACGTGCCGGACGCACGAGCCCGACTGAACGCGGTGCGATCCGGGCAGGCCAATCTGGCGTTGATCGACGGCCGCCAGATCGCCGAGGCCAAGGCGGCGGGTTTCGCGGTGCAGGTGAACGAGAAAAACAGCACGTGGGATATCTACCTGAACGTCAAACGCGACAATATCGGCCGGCTGAAGCTGCGCCAGGCCTTCATGCATGCGGTGGACCGCCAGGCGGTATCTGATGCGCTGGGCTATGGCGCCACCCAGCCGACCGTACAGTTGTTCGCCCGGTCCTCGCCGATGTTCGATCCCACACTGGAGGCGCTGTATCCGTTCGATCAGGCGAAGGCGAGGAAGTTGCTGGCCGAGGCGGGGTATCCGAACGGTGTGGACATCACCTGGGTCCTGTTGAACACGTCCGAATACAAGCAGATCGCCGAAGCGATGCAGGCAATGCTGGGCGAGGTCGGCATCCGCATCAAGTTCGACGTGGTGGACACCTCGCAATACGTGACCTTCCGCCGCCCGCCGACGCGGGGCGATATCATGATGGCGCGTTGGGGCGGGCGGCCGGACCCATTGCAGGCCTTCCAGGAAGTGACTGGCACCGGCGGATCGGTGAATGCCGGCGACGCGGCGGTGCCGGAGATCGATGTGCTGATCGACAAGGCACGCCGGCTGGACCCGTCCGATCCGGCCCGCATGGTGGTGTTGCGCCAGTTGGCGAAACTGACCACGGAGCAGGCGGCGCATTTCGGCATCATGGCCCGGTCCAATGTCTATGCCTACAAGCCCGGCTGCATCAGCGGCATTCCGGCCTATCTGCCGACCGGCAATGACCGGATCAACGATGTGCGCCTGACAACCGGCTGCAGATGAGCACGCTGTTCTATCTGGGTCGGCGGATACTCGGCACCCTGCCGATCCTGGTGCTGGTCGGGCTGATCACCTTCCTGCTGATCCATCTGACGCCCGGCGACCCGGCCGCCGTGGTTGCCGGGGAGAACGCCTCGGCAGAGGCAATCGACGCGGCGCGTCATCGTCTGGGCCTGGATCAGCCCTTCCTGGTGCAATTCTGGCACTGGCTGGCAGGCGTGTTGCACGGCGACCTCGGCACCTCGTTCACCAGCGGACGACCGGTCACGGCGCTGATCTTCGACCGGCTGCCGATCACCCTTTCGCTGGCAGCGGGGGCGACGCTGGTGGGTCTCGGCATCGCCGTGCCGCTCGGGGTATTCGCAGCCATCAATCGAGGCTCGTGGCTGGACCGGATCACGATCTTCACCACCTCGCTAGGTATCGCCGCGCCGGAGTTCTTCATCGGCCTGATCCTGGTGCTGGTGGTGGCGTTGAACTGGGGCTGGTTGCCGGCGACCGGCTATGTGCCGTTCGCTGAGGATCCTCTGGAATGGGCCGCCCGGCTGACGCTGCCGTCGATCACGCTCGGGGTCGGCGTCGCGGCGGAACTGGCGCGCCAGGTGCGCGGATCGATGATCGACGTACTGTCGCGCGATTACATCCAGACCGCGCGTGCCAAGGGCCTTTCCACCTGGTCGATCCTTGTGAAGCATGCGCTGAAGAACGCGGCCATTCCGGTGGTGACCGTACTGGGCCTGCAGATCCGCCGGCTTCTCGGCGGAGCGGTGATCGTCGAACAGATCTTCGCCATGAACGGCGTCGGCTCCCTGGCGGTGCGCGCGGTGTTTCTGCGGGATCTGCCGGTGTTGCTGGGCGTTGCGCTGATCACCGCGGTGGTGGTCCTGCTGATCAACCTGATGGTGGATATGTCCTACAGCTATTTCGACCCGAAAGTGCGCCAGACATGAGCGCCACCACCGCAGCTTCCGCGCCTGTCCTCACCTCGACACCCATCGCGCTGCCGCCGCCGAGCAGCTTCGCGCGCCGGTTTGCCCACAACCCGACGGCGATGGTTTCGCTGATCCTGTTGACCCTGATCGTGCTGGTGGCGGTGTTCGCCCCGTATCTGGCGCCGCATGATCCGGCGCGTAGTTCGTTGCGCAACATCCTGAAGCCACCGAGTGCGATGTACCTACTCGGTTCGGACGACCTTGGGCGCGACGTGTTGAGCCGGCTGATCTTCGCCAGCCGGCTGTCGCTGGTCGCGAGCGTGCAGGCGGTGGCGATTGCGCTCGGCATCGGCCTGCCGCTGGGATTGATCAGCGGCTATGTCGGCGGCTGGGTCGATACCATCATCATGCGCTTCAACGACGCCCTGATGAGTTTCCCGGCGCTGATCCTGGCCGTGGTGATCGTCGGCCTGCTCGGCCCCAGCCTGACCAATGCGATGACGGCGATTGGGCTGGTATACGCCCCGCGCATCATGCGCGTGGTGCGGGCCAGCACGCTCTCGGTCCGCCAGGAGGTGTATATCACCGCCGCGCGCGCCACCGGATGCGGTGACGCGCGGATCATCATGCGGCACGTGCTGCCGAACGTGACCGGGCCGTTGGTGGTGCAAGCCACGGTACTGATGGGCCAGGCGTTGCTGGCGGAAGCGGGGCTTAGCTTTCTGGGCCTGGGCGTGCAGCCGCCGGAGGCGAGTTGGGGCGCCATATTGGGCACCGCGTTTCCGTACATGGCCCAGTCGCCCGTACCAACGATCGCTGCTGGCCTGGTGATCTCCGTCACCGTGCTCTGTTTCAACCTGATCGGCGACGGCATCCGCGATTCCGTTGGCCGCATGCGCCGGGCGGGGGATTGACGATGGCGTTTACGAACGACGCGGCGCTGCTGGAGGTCAATGACCTCGTGGTGCAATTCCCCTCGCCGAACGGCTGGCTGACGGTGGTGGACAAGGTGTCCTTCAGTGTCGGGCGCAACGACATCGTCTGTGTCGTGGGCGAATCTGGTTCTGGCAAGAGCGTCACGATGCAGGCCGCGGTCGGGCTGGTGCAACCCAAGGGTGGCCGCGTGACGTCGGGCAGCGTGCACTTCGAGGGGCAGGAACTGATTGGCATGGGCAACCGCCAGCTCAATCGCATCCGCGGCAATGCCATCGGCTTTATCTTCCAGGAGCCGATGTCCAGCCTGAACCCTGCCTATACGGTGGGTGAGCAAATCGCCGAGGTGGTTCGCCGGCATCGCGGCGCATCGCGCAGGGATGCCTGGAAGCGGGCGGTGGAGATGCTGGACCGCGTGAACATCGCCTCGGCCGCCAGCCGAGCGCACGACTATCCCCACCAGTTCTCCGGCGGCATGCGCCAGCGGGTGATGATCGCGATGGCGATCGCCTGCGATCCCAAGCTGCTGATCGCCGATGAGCCGACGACCTCACTGGACGTAACCATCCAGTCATTGATCTTGGAGTTGATCCGGGAGTTGCAGCGCGAATCCGGCATGTCGGTGCTGTTCATCACACACGACCTTGGGGTGGTGGCCGACATCGCCCGCAGCGTGGTGGTGATGTATGGCGCACAGGTGGTGGAAAGTGCTTCCGTGGAAGACCTGTTTCGCGCGCCGAAGCATCCCTATACTGGCGGATTGCTGGAGGCGATGCCGCAGGTTGCGCTGGAGCGGGGCCACGATCCCGTCGCCATTCCCGGCACGGTCGCGCAGGCGCACGCCTGGCCATCCGGCTGTCGGTTCAATCCCCGCTGCGTATTCCGCCAGGACGGCGTGTGCACCACGGCGCCGATCGTGTTGTCACGGGACGATCATGGACTGGTGCGATGTGCGCGAAGTTCGGAACTGCGCGGGGTTCTCGCGGGCATGGGTATCCGACAGCTCGGGTCGGCTGCATGACCGCGCTTTGCCTGAACGTGGAAGACCTGCACGTCGTCTACGATGTCGGCAGCACGGCGTTGGGACGGCGGAGGCGGTTGCATGCAGTGAACGGGGTGTCCCTGGCCATACCGCCGGGCGAAACGCTCGGCCTGGTGGGCGAATCGGGCAGCGGGAAATCGACCACCGGCCTAGCGATCCTGCGGCTGATCGAACCGGCGTCCGGGAGCGTCCGGTTGGGGAACACCGATGTCGCGGGAGCTTCGCGCCAAGAGATCCGCAAGCTGCGGCGGCGCATGCAGATCGTGTTCCAGGATCCGTTCTCGTCGCTAAACCCATCGATGACCATCCAGACCCTGCTGGAGGAGCCGTTGCTGATCCACACCGACATGCCGGCATCAGAGCGGCGCGCGATGGTGGGCAAGACGCTGGAAGCGGTCGGGCTACACCCGGGGTATGCGGTGCGCTATCCGCACGAGTTCTCCGGCGGCCAGCGCCAGCGCGTCGCGATCGCGCGGGCGATGATCGTGCGTCCCGAATTCGTCGTGCTCGACGAACCGGTGAGCGCGCTCGATGTGTCGACGCAGAGCCAGATACTGAACCTGCTAAAGACGATCCAGACCGAGTCCGGCACGGCGTTCCTGCTGGTGGCGCACGATCTCGCCGTCGTGCGACTGATGAGCCCGAACGTGGCAGTGATGTATCTGGGGGAGATCGTCGAGACCGGGCCGAGCGCGCGCGTCTACGATCAGCCGGCGCATCCCTACAGCGCGGCGTTGATTTCGGCCGTGCCGTTTCCGGACCCGCAGCGCCAGCGAGGTGACAGGATCATTCTGCGCGGCGATCTGCCCAACCCGATGGCGCCACCCAGCGGCTGCCGCTTCAGGACCCGCTGTCCGTTCGCGATGGACGTATGTACCGCCGAAGTCCCGCTTCCCGTGCCGATCGAGGGCGGTGGCACGGCCAGTTGCCATCTGCACACTCACGGCCCGAGATTGGGTGGTCAGTCGCTTCGTCCGCTTATTCACACGCGCAGGATGCAGATGGTCTGAACGGATCCCGGTCGTGTCCCCGTTGGTGGTGGAGGACCGGCAGCAGGTCAATGCCGGTCACGGCATTGACAGCCGGGGACCGGTGCGTAGGACTGCAGCGATGCACAGCATCCGCTCCAAGTCATGAACTCGATTACCGTTGGCCTTATGGTTTTTGCCATAGTGATCGTCGGCTTGCCGATCGGGATTTCCATCGGCCGCGCAGTCCCTCGAGGGCACCTGTCGAAGGAATCCCAGGAAGTCATTCGCCTCGGAACTGGCATGCTGTCCGTGCTGACATCCCTGCTGCTTGGTTTATTGGTGGCGTCGTCCAAGAGCGGGTTTGACCGGACCGAGACGGACCTGCGTAATTTCAGCGGCATCGTGATCCAACTTGGTGACACGCTGCGCGCATCCGGTCCGGAAGCGGCCCCGGCGCTGGGACTGTTGCGCCACTACATGCGGCGTACCATCGATTTCCATTGGGAGGCCGCCAAGGCCCCGTCTGAGGTTGAAGATCCGGTGGCGGGTGCCATTCTGCTACAGTTGCGTAGCGCAATCATCGGGTTGCCAACGGCGACGCCGCCCCAACAGATGGCGCGCAGCGATGGGTGGGATCTGTTCACGGCGCTGACACGGCTCCGATGGCAAATCATCATGCACTCGCACAATACTTTTCACAGCGCTCTGCTCTGGACATTGGCGATCTGGATCACCTGCCTGTTCGCCAGCTTTGGCTTGCAGGCGCCGCGCAATGCAACGGTCATCACGTCATTGGTGATCTGCGCGGCGGCAATCGGCTGCGCGATCTTCCTTGCGTACGAGATGGAGTCGCCCTTTGAGGGGCTGATCATGGTCTCCGGCGTGCCGATGGAGCAGGCACTGCAACATATCTCCCGCTGACATACGTAACCGCGCGGCTGACCAGGTCCGAGGGAATCGGAGGGTCATCCGGCCCAAATTGTTGGAGCATGACTTCGCTCATCAACGCGACGATCCAGCGGCCCGCGTTCGCAGGAGTGGCGCGCCCTGGTGGATTCGAACCACCGACCCACAGCTTAGAAGGCTGTTGCTCTATCCAA
>CAINEA010000686.1 GCA_903847525.1 uncultured Acetobacteraceae bacterium
AGGCTGATATTTTCAGAGAAACATCGGCAATCTCGAATTTTGTTCGCCGCGCCCATAGGGCTTTAGCGGCGTCTTTGGACGCGCGAGCGTGTCTCTTTTTCTTTGAAGGCGGTTGCGCGGCCCAAGCGGCCTTACCCGCACGCGAAGCGGCCGCCACGTCGCCTGCCCACGCCTTGCCGTTCATCGGAGACGACTTACCGGTATGTTCGCGTCGAGCAACTCGGGACGCCCGGTACGCCCTTTTCCACCTTTCTTTAGCAGACAACGCTGCGTTCGCCGCAATTAGACCTGCCGCATCTATGAGACCGGCCGCGCCCCGCGCCTTTTGGGTTTTCTGTAGTTTGTTCCTGTAGTCTGCAAAAGCCTCGGGGTCTGCGCGCATCCTCTCCCAAAACACTTTTCGGCCAAAAACGGCGTCGTACTCGCCACCAACGGAAAGATTGAACCCGACGTTGCGATCGCAGGCGCGAAGTTCGCCTATCCATCTAATTTCAGCGGCAAGAGCCGAGTCCCGAGACTCTAGCACTTCCAATGTCTCAACCACGAACGCCTCTGGTCCGTACTTACGAATTGCCGCCGAAAGTGGGTGGTGGTGTAACTCCCGGACCGCCCGCCCTACGTGCAAGCGCCATCGCTCTTTCACGTTAATTGTTACGCCGACATAAAATTTGCCCGAAGGCGCGGTTAGCCGATAGATGTAAAAGGGCAGGGGAGTTCTCCGCGAAAAAGGGAAAGCCCGAGTCGTCGGGCTTCCGCCAGCGTAGTATATTCGTCGGTTGAAGTAAACACCTGATGGTCTGGAGTAGCTACCACTCCGTCGTGCTCCACCACTTGTTTCTCCCCGCTCTCCACAACGCCCCCGTGCGCTACCCAGTCTCTACCCTCCCAAAGCTGGTGGTCTGGCCGGACCCGCTCAATCTGGGTCCACTCGACCGCGCCTTGCGTATCACGGGTCAAGACGGTCTGGCCCTCTGCGATGCACCGCCCGGTCCTCGCGCCGTGATACGTGAACATGTCGCGCAACCGTCCGTCCGCGCAGACCTGGTTGTTCATGGCAAATAGCTTCTTGACGCTCGCACTGCCAACCCGCGCACGGATCTCCAGCGCACGGCGGGCGAGCGGCGGCAGGTCGGTGCGCTCCAGGGCGGCCTCGACGTGCTCCTCGTCCAACGAATCCAGGTGAACGCCCAGCGCGCCCAGCCAGCCGGAGAGACGCTGGACTTCGCTCGCGGCGGTCACGGTGCCGCCGGTCAATGCGGCAAGCTCGGTGTTATACCGCTCCAGAGCGGCCTCGACGATCGCCATGCACGCGCGCACCGCCTCGGTGTCGATCTGCACGCCGCGGGCGTTGATCGTCTGATCGGTCTGCCACCAGTCCAACTCGTCAGGATCGAGGTCGGGCGTCAACGACGACACCTCCGCCTCGGCCTCGATGTCGCTGAGATTGTAGGCGTAGAGCAACGGCCCTTCCGGGTCGGTCGCCACGTCGCGGCGCAAGCGCGGGTCGCCCTTTGTGGGGTTGCGCGGCACGCTGAATTTGTCGAGCAGGCGCTTGCCCGCCGGGTCTTTGCGGGCGCTGGCGCCGATCACCGGGGCCGCATTGGCGAGAGCGCCCGGCAGCGCGTGGGCGCGGGCCTTAGCCATAGCGCAGCGGTATTGCGCGGGCGGGATCGGCGGCCAGCCCATCTTGCGGACGCAGACGTGCTCCCATATCAGCCGCTCGAACATCGCGTTCCAGGCCTCGATCAGACCGCCGGCCGCGATGTGGTCGAAGAGGTCTTGCGGCGACGGGTCGCCGGGCCTCCAGTGGCGTTTGCCGCGTCCGTCCTTGAGGTCGTAGGCGAGCGAGATGACCTCCGTCGTGGGGTGCTCGGCGTAACGGGCCGCTCCGACCACAAACAGGCCTTTCTTGCCCTGCGAGGCCCGCGGC
>CAINEA010000687.1 GCA_903847525.1 uncultured Acetobacteraceae bacterium
ACCTTCGATAGCCTGGCCAATTATAAGGCCGTTATAGATCACGGGACTGCATTAAACATCCTTCAGAATAACAACCTCATTTTTAGCTTTGCAGGCTTTACCTTCGGAGCCGGCTACAACGTTTCAAATATCGCGATCTCACAAGACAGTGGCACCGGCACGCTGCTCACTCTTTGCTTCGCCGCGGACACGCATATCGGTACAGAGCTTGGTGAGATCGCCGTGGAGCATTTGCAACCGGGCCATCGCGTGGTCACGCTGCAATCCGGCGCTTCCGTGTTGCGGGACGTGCGCTGGGTGGGCCGGCGGCACCTGGATCTGCGCGGCCATCCGCAGGTAAAGGCCGCGGCGCCGATACGGATTTCCGCGAATGCGTTCGCGGACGGCGTGCCGCACCGCGCCCTGCTCGTCTCCCCCGATCACGCCGTGTTCGCCGATGGCGGCCTGATCCCGGCCCGCATGCTGATCAACGGCATGACGATCCGCCAGGAAACCGGACTCGCCAGCGTGGAGTATTTCCATGTCGAGCTGGACAGCCATTCGATCCTGCTCGCCGAGGGCCTGGCCGCCGAAAGCTACCTGGAAACCGGCCATCGCGGCTTCTTCGGCAATGCCGCCGAACCCACCATTCTGTACCCCGACATGACCGCCGGCGAACAGGCACGTGCCGATGCCCGGCCCAGCGCGCCGTTCCTGCTCGATGAGGCATCGGTCCGTCCGGTCTGGCAACGCCTGCATGATCGCGCGGTCGCGATCGGGCTGGTCCGTGAAACAACCGAGACAACGCGCGATGCTAAACTTCGCGTGCTGGCCGGTGGCCGCGAATTCCGGCCCATGGAAGTGGAGGCCGGCCGCTATGTGTTCGCCCTGCCCGCCGGCCAGGAGACGGCGCAGCTGGTTTCGCGCGCCGCCGCCCCGGCCGATAGCCGCCCCTGGTTGAACGACCGCCGCCAGCTCGGTGTGGCCATCGAGCGGATCGTGCTCCGCTCAGCGGAAAGCGTGGAAGAGATGGCGATGGACCACCCGGCCCTATCGCGCGGCTGGTGGGACGCGGAGCGATCCGGCACCCGGATCCAGCGCTGGACCAATGGCGATGCGATGATCCCGCTGCCTGGCGGCGCGGTTCTGCTGGAACTGCGGGTTACCGCGACGGAGTTCTACAGCCTGCTGGTCTGCGAACCCACGCGCCACGCCGCCTGATCCCTTCGGAACCGCAAAACCGACGTTCCGGGACAATTTTAAATCGAGTGAAACTGCCCCGGTTGTCGTGTCTGCCTACGCTTTCACGAACGGGCAGCCACCTTCGCTGAGCGGGCGATAGGCCTCGTCGCCGGATAGCTGGCCGATCAGGGTGCAGTAGTCGTATTTGAATTTGGCATCGGCCGCCGGCTTCACGCCCCACAGATACATCTCGTGCAGCACGCGGCCATCTTCGCGGATCTTGACGTCGGTGTTGTAGAAATCGTTCACCGGCGTCGCTTTCATCTTGGCCACCACGGCTTCCGCGTCTGTGGAGCCTACCGCCTTGACCGCCTTCAGCCAATGGTTCGCTGCGGCGTAGTTGCCGGCATGCAGAAGGCCCGGTGGGGTGGTCATCTTCGCCATGTAGCGATCCGCCCAGGCACGCGCCTTCGGCGTCATGTCCCAGTAAAAACTATCCGTATAGACCAGCCCCTCGCAGGTCTTCTGGCCGAGGGAAACCACATCGGTGATCTGGAACAGCAGCGTAGCCAGCTTGGTGCCGCCCTTGGTCAGGCCGAACTCGGCGGCCTGCTTCACGCAGTTCTGCGCATCCGTGCCGGCATTCGCCAGACCGATGACCTTGGCCCCCGATGCCTTCGCCTCGATCAGGTAGCTGGAGAAATCCGCGGTGCCGAGCGGCGCGCGAACCGCGCCGAGCACCTTGCCGCCGGCGGCCTTCACGGCGTTCATGCTGTCGCGTTCGAGCGCGTAGCCGAAGGCGTAGTCGGCTGTGATGAAGAACCAGCTGTCCCCGCCGGCCTTGGTCAGGGCGCGGCCGGTGCCGGTGGCAAGTGCATAGGTGTCGTAGTTCCAATGGATTCCGAACGGTGAACACTGTTTGCCGGTCATGTCGGAGGTCGCGGGGCCGGTGATCAGATAGATCCGCTTCTTCTCCCGGCAGACCTGCTGGATGGCCAAGCCAGAGGAACTGGCCGCCCCGTCCATCAGCACGTCCACGCCCTGGGTGTCGATCCACTCACGCGCCAGCGCGGTGGAGACGTCCGGCTTGTTCTGGTCGTCGGCCTGCATGACCTCGATGGGGCGGTCGAGCACGGAACCGCCGAAATCCTGGACCGCCATTTCCACGGCGAGACGGTTGCCGGGGCCACCGACATCGCGGTACGGCCCGCTCATATCGCTCAGGAGACCCATCTTCACCGGCTTGGAGCTGCTCTGCGCGCGAACGATCCCAGGCAGCGCCAGCGGTGCGGCAGCGAGCCCGCCCATAATGGTGCGGCGGGTGAATTTGGTCATTGATTTGACTCCCTGTTGAACGTGTATGGCGATGACTTAGCGAACGCCACGTCCGTAGACCAGTTCTCTAGGATAATTTCTTTTTTAAAATATCATTAACGAGTGCCGGATTGCCCTTGCCGGCCATCGCCTTCATCACCTGGCCGACGAAGAAGCCGAACAGCTTGTCCTTGCCCAAACGGTATTCCGCCGCCTTGTCGGCATTGGCCGCGATCACCGCATCGATCGCCGCATCGATCGCCCCGGTGTCGGTCACCTGCCGTAGCCCCTTGGCCTCGACGATGGCGGTTGGATCCTGGCCGCTGTCCACCATCGCCTCGAACACATCCTTGGCGATGCGCCCGTTGATGGTCTTGTCGGCGATCAGGTCGAGCAACCGGCCGAGGTTCTCCGCCGAAACCGGCGCGGTCTCGATCGTCGTGCCGGTGCGGTTCAGGGTGGCGAACAGATCGCCGGTCACCCAGTTCGCCGCCTGCTTGGCATCCCGCCCGCGCGCCACGATCTCGAAATACTCGGCATTCGCCTGCTCGGCCACCAGAACGCTGGCGTCATAGGCGGACAGGCCGTAGTCGTCGATGAAACGGGATTTCTTGGCGTCCGGCAGTTCCGGCAGCTTGGATTTCAGCTCATCGACATAGTCCTGTTCCAGCACCAGCGGCAGCAGATCGGGGTCCGGGAAGTAGCGGTAATCATGCGCGTCTTCCTTGCTGCGCATGGAACGGGTGATGCCGCGGTTGCTGTCGAACAGCCGCGTCTCCTGCACCACCGTCTCACCGGCCTCCCACACCTCGATCTGGCGCTTGGCCTCGGCCTCCACCGCCAGCATGACGAAACGGATGGAATTGACGTTCTTCACCTCGCAGCGGGTGCGGTACGCCTCGCCGGCCTTGCGCACGGACACGTTCACGTCCGCGCGCATGGAACCCTCCTCCATGTTGCCGTCGCAGGTTCCGAGATAGCGCAGGATGCTGCGCAGCTTCTTCACATAGGCGCCGGCTTCCTCGGGGCTGCGGATGTCCGGCTCGCTGACGATCTCCATCAGTGGCACGCCGGACCGGTTCAAATCGACGAAGGTCTTCGACGAATGCTGGTCGTGCAGTGACTTCCCGGCATCCTGTTCCAGATGCAACCGTGTCACGCCGATCAGCTTGGTCGAGCCATCCGCCAGTTCGATCTCGATCTTGCCCTCACCGACGATCGGGTGCTCGAACTGGCTGATCTGATAGCCCGATGGCAGATCGGCATAGAAATAGTTCTTCCGGTCAAACCGGCTGACCAGGTTGATCTTCGCGTTCAGGCCAAGCCCGGTGCGCACGGCCTGGGCCACCGCCTCGCGGTTCAGCACCGGCAGCATGCCGGGAAACGCCGCGTCGACGAAACTCACCTGGCTGTTCGGCTCGGCGCCGAAATCTGTGGCAGCGCCGCTGAACAGCTTGGATTTGGAGATGACTTGCGCATGCACCTCCAGGCCCACGACCACTTCCCAGGTGCCGGTGCTACCTTCGATGGAATACGCCATGGCTCAGGCCCCCGCGCGGATGGTGGGAAGGGCGGAAAATCCGGCGGCACGCTCGATCGCGGCCGAGACGGCAAACACCGTTTCCTCATCGAATGGCTTGCCGATCACCTGCAGACCCAGAGGCAGCCCCTGCGCGTCCAGCCCGGCGGGGATAGACATCGCGGGAACGCCCGCCATGCTCGCGGGCACGGTGAACACGTCGTTCAGGTACATCTTGATCGGATCGTCCATGTTCTCGCCCTGAGCGAACGCGGCGGACGGCGCGGTGGGCGTGAGCAGCGCGTCTACCTTTCCGAACACCTCGGTGAAGTCACGCAGGATCAGTGCCCGCACCTTCTGCGCCCGCAGGTAATAGGCGTCGTAGTACCCGGCTGACAGCACATAGGTGCCGATCATGATGCGCCGGCGCACCTCCGGCCCGAAGCCGGCCGCACGCGTGCGCTCATACAGATCGCGCAGATCCTCGCCGTCCTGGCGGGCGCCAAAACGTACGCCATCATAGCGCGCGAGGTTGGAGGAAGCCTCGGCAGGCGCGACGATGTAATAGGTCGCCAGCCCATATTTCGTATGCGGCAGCGACACATCGACAATCTCGGCACCGGCATCGCGCAGCCAGCCCAAACCCTGCTGCCACAGCGTCGAGATTTCCCGGGGCATGCCGTCCATCGTGTACTCGCGGGGCACGCCGATCCGCAGGCCCTTCACGCCGCGCTGGCAGGCGGCGGCGAAATCCGGCACCGCCAGATCGGCGCTGGTAGAATCCTTCGGATCGAACCCTGCCATGGAGCCGAGCAGGATGGCACAATCCTCCACCGTGCGTGCCAGCGGTCCCGCCTGGTCGAGCGAGGACGCGAACGCCACCACGCCCCAGCGCGAGCAGCGGCCATAGGTCGGCTTGATGCCGGCAATGCCGCAGAAGCTGGCCGGCTGGCGAATGGACCCTCCGGTGTCGGTGCCGGTCGCGCCGAGCGCCATGCGCGCGGAGACGGCCGCGGCCGAACCGCCGGAAGACCCACCAGGCACCAGAATCGCATTGCCGCCATCCGCCCGCTTCCACGGACTCTCGACCGCGCCATAGGCAGAGGTGATGTTGGAGGAGCCCATGGCGAACTCGTCCATGTTCGCCTTGCCCAGGAAGATCGCCCCGTCGCGCAGCAAATTGCCGCTGACGGTGCTCTCATACGGCGGGATGAACGGCTCCAGGATGCGGCTCGCGGCCGTGGTGCGCACCCCCTCGGTGCAGAACAGATCCTTGATCGCCAGCGGGATGCCGGTCAGTGCGCCGCCCTGCCCGGCCGCCAGCGCCTTGTCGGCTGCAGCGGCCTGCTTGCGGGCAAGGTCCTGCGTGACGGTGATGTAGGCGTTCAGGCTGGGATTCAGCGCCTCGACCGCGCCGATATAGGCCTCGGTCAGTTCGGCCGCGGACAGCTTCCGGGCCCGCAGCGCGTCGCGCGCCTGGGCGATGGTAAGGTCGAACATTATTCGACAACCTTCGGCACGGCGAAGAAATTGCCCTCGCGGTCCGGCGCGTTGGCCAGGATCTTGTCGGGGTAATTGCCATCGGTTACCGCGTCCTCGCGCAGCCGCAGGGCCATCTGGGCGCCACCGGTCAGCGGGGCGATGCCGTCCACATTCACTTCGTTCAGCTGCTCGATCCAGCCGAGAATACCGTTCAGTTCGGATTGCAGGCGCAGCACCTCGTCCTCCTCCACGCGGATGCGGGCGAGCGATGCGATGCGGCGGACGGTCGCGGGATCGAGCGACATGGGTGGCAAATTCCTTTTGGAAGGCAGAACCTCGGGAGAAATGGGGCCTTGGAAGCCCGGACGCGGCGGACCATAACGGCGGCCATGCCCCTGTTCAACCTGATCGACCTGCGTGCCAACCTACCCCGAGACGCACGGCTGCTGGGGATCGACCCCGGCAGCAAGATCATCGGCCTGGCACTGTCGGATGTGATGCGCGGCCTGGCGACCCCCTATGGCAGCCTCAAGCGCGGCAAGCTCAAGGACAACGCCGTCGAGATCGCCAAGATCGCCCGCAAGGAAGGCGCCGGCGGGCTGGTGGTCGGGTTGCCGCTATCGATGGACGGCAGCTTCGGCCCCGCGGCGCAGGCCGCACGCGACTGGGCGCTGGCACTTTCGGACATGGCGGGACTGCCGGTGGCGCTATGGGACGAACGGATGTCCTCGGCCGCTGTGAACCGGTTCCTGATCCAGGAGGCGGACCTCAGCCGCGGCAAGCGGGCGGACGCGGTGGACCGGATGGCGGCGGCCTGGATGCTGCAGGCCGCCCTCGATGCCAGCCGAGAGACTGCCACCCGGCTGGACACCAGCCGGGAATGACAAGCAACGAGGGATTTTCCGCCGGCTGGCTGGCGCTGCGCGAACCGGCCGACCACCGGGCGCGCAACGAGGATGTCCGCGATGCCGCCATGCGGCTGTTCGCAGGACGGAGCGAGGTCCGGCTCGTTGATCTCGGTTGCGGTGCGGGCTCCAACCTTCGGGCGCTGGCGCCGTACTTGCCCGCGGTCCAGCACTGGCGGCTGGTGGATCACAATCCCGCGCTGTTGCAAGCCTCGCGCCGGGAACTGGCGGCTTGGGCAGACACCTGGGACCCCGGGCCGGACGGCGGCATCGTCCTGCGCAAGGGAAGTGCTAGGATCGGCGTGACCTTCACCGAGGCGGACCTTTCCGGCGGGGCGGACCATGTGCTCGATACAGGCCCGCCCGCCGATCTGATCACCGCAGCGGCGTTCTTCGATCTGGTGGCGACACCCTGGATCGCCCGTTTCTGTGCCACCCTGGCCGCCCGGCGTCTGCCCCTCTACGCCGTGCTTACCTATGACGGTGCGGAGACCTGGCACCCGCCGCATCACGCTGACCCTGCGATGCGCGCGGCGTTTCATGCGCACCAGGCCACCGACAAGGGCTTCGGCATGGCAGCCGGGCCGGCGGCCGTCGCGGCCCTGACCCGGGGATTCCACGAACATGGCTGGAGGATCGTTACCGGCCCGAGCCCCTGGCGGCTAGGAGCGGCGGATTCCGGGCTGATCGCCATACTCGCGGAAGGATCGGCGCGGGCGGTCGGCGAAACCGGACTCATGGCGTCTTCCGGGGTCGCCGATTGGCTGGCCTCCCGCCGTATTGCCCGCCAATGCGAGATCGGTCACGCCGATTTCCTCGCTGTTCCGGCCGCCTAATCGGTCCGGACTGCCAGGCGTTTCGGCAACATGCGGTTCAACACGCCGTCGCGCCGGATGAAGCCGTGCATCAACGCGCCGCCGATATGGGCAACCAGGATGGCCGCCATCGCATAGCCAAGGATCGTATGTGCCCAGGACAGAACGCCATACAGCGTGGCGTCCTTCGGCAGGATGTTCGGCAGGGTGAACAGGCCATAGACCGACACCTCGGCGCGATAGGCCGACATCGACGCCCATCCGACCAGCGGCATCAGGAAAATCAACACCAGCAGCGCATGATGCGCGGCCAGCGAGGCGATCCGCTCGAAGCGGGTCAAGGACCGCGCCGGGGCCGGCGTGCCGAAGGCGTACCGCGCCGACACGCGCAGAACCGCCAGCGCCAACACCAGCATGCCGGTGGAGCGATGCAGGTCGAACAACTCGTTCTGCAGCGCACCTTCCGGCAAACGGGGCATCACGATCCCCATCGGCAGAACGGCCAGCACGCACGCCGCGATGATCCAGTGCAGCCATTTGGAGGCCGCAGCGTAAGATTGAGGCCATGCGCCTTCCTGCTGGGTGGTCTCGGTCATGGATTGCGTCCGTTTGGGAAACCGGCACGCCACATTGGCGGCTGCATCAATGCATTCCCGCACCGCGGCCGCAATCCCAATCGGTAGCCACCGTCAGGCCGCCTGGGCGACGATTTGGTTGCCGGCGACCGTGGTGCGGAACATCAGGCGCTGGTATTTCGTATGGTCGAACAGGCTCGCGGTGTGCAGCACGCAGCGATTGTCCCAGATCACCAGGTCCCCGGTCCGCCATTGGTGGCGATAGACATATTTCTCCTGCGTCGCGTGGGCGACCAGGCGGGCGATGAGGTCGGCGCTGGCCTCGACCGACATGCCCTCGATATGGCTGATCACGGCCGGACAGATGAACATGGATTTTTCGCCGGTGACCGGATGCACGCGGACCAACGGCTGGGAGACAGGAGGGAATTCCCGCCGCCGCTCGTCCGACAGGCTGGGCCGCCAGGGACTGTGGCGGCGGCCGAACTCGTTCAGGGTGTGCAGGTCGTGCACGCCACGCAGGTGTTCGATGGCTTGCCGGGTCGGCTCGTCCAGATCGCGCCAGGCGCTGACCACGTCGGCGAACCAGGTGTCGCCGCCTTCGGGAGGACAGATCACGCCGAGAAACAGCGAGGCATCGCTGGGCACCTCCCGATAGGAACTGTCGCCGTGCCACTGCTCCACCCCGGTGTTGAACGAGGCCTTGAACAACCCCAGTTCCTCGGCGTTGCCGACGCAGAAGATCTCCGGGTTCGATTTCAGCGTGTTCTCCACCCGGGCATGGATCTCCAATTCGCCGAACCGCCGGCTGAACGCGACGAGATCGGCCGGGGCGACGCCATCGGTGGGAACCACAAGCACATGGTAGCGATGGAACAGATCGAGGAAGGCGGCGAATTCCGGCTGCGGAATATCGCCGGAAATGCCGATGCCGCGAACCATCGCACCAAAGGTTTCGGCGATCTGTTGCACCTGAAAGCGGGGCATCGTCGTATCCATGGAATCTCCTGAAACTAGAACAGCAAGCCCTTCTTCAGCAGGCCGTGAATGCCCTTCTCGCCGTTCACCGTCTGCGTCACGTGAAAATCCACCGCCAGGGAGCAGAACGTATAGGCCTGCTCACGCGAGAGGTTGGTGCGGCCGCAGATAAAGGTGATCATCTCGCGCAGCGCCTGCTTCATCGCCTGATCCAGATCCTCGTTCAGACCCATGGTGATGAAATGCGTCGGCGTCTCCGCGCGCGGCTGGGTCAGCAGCGGGCGGGACGGGCCGCCGCCCTTGTGCAGCTTGAAGGTGAAGGTGCCGGTCAGGCACATCTCCAGCGCGCTGACGCAGACCTCGCCATCGCCCTGCACCCCGTGGCCGTCGCCGACCGAGAACAGTCCACCCTCCACCCACACCGGCAGAAACAGCGTGCTGCCGGCGGTAAGCTCTTTGTTGTCGAGATTGCCGCCGTGCACACGCGGCTGGATGGAGGAAATCGCCCCGAACGCCGGCGGCGGCGCAACGCCCATCACGCCGAAGAACGGCGCCAGCGCCAGTTCGGTGCCCCAGGGCAGCATGCAGGTTCTGTTCGCACGATCCACCGGGATATGGATCAGCGTGGTCTCGTGAAAATCCTCCGGCAACGTGCCGGCCAGCGGACGGATGATGTTGTAGCCCCAATCGGCCCCAGGCTCGATCGCGTCGATATGGATTTCCAGCATGTCGCCGACTGCAGCGCCGGCGACCGCCACCGGGCCGGTGACGATGTGGCCGACCATGCGGATATCGTCATAGGCCTTGAGCACCGCCTGCAGGGCATCCGGGATGGCCATCCCCGAACCGGGCGGCGGCATCACGTCCGGGCGGCCGGACACGCACTGGATAGTGACGGTATCGCCAGGGGCGATGGTGAGCACTGGTGGGATCGTGGCGTCGAACACCCCCACGCGCACGGTTTCAGGGGCGGCAGCGAGGCTGTGAACGGCCATGGGTAGCTCCGGACAGAGGGATCAGGCGTGGCTTTGGATAAACTCGCGCAGCAGCGGGTAGATCTCGTTGGCCCAGCGGCGGCCGTTGAACACGCCGTAATGGCCGACCCCGGTTTGCAAATGGTGGCGCTTCATCGTCGGGCTCAAATTCTTGCACAGGTCGAGCGCGGCCATTGTCTGGCCGATCGCGCAGATGTCGTCGAGCTCGCCCTCCACGGTGAACAGCGCGGTGCGGCGGATGGCGCCTGGGTCCACCGGGCGCATGTGCCAGGTCATCTTGCCAAGCGGCAGATCATGTTCCTGGAACACCTTCTGCACGGTCTCGATGTAGAATTCCGCCGGCAGGTCCAT
This sequence comes from uncultured Acetobacteraceae bacterium, assembly GCA_903847525.1. Lineage (GTDB taxonomy): Bacteria > Pseudomonadota > Alphaproteobacteria > Acetobacterales > Acetobacteraceae > PALSA-911. Next base: position 10,096 of record CAINEA010000687.1, read on the forward strand.
AACAGCGAAGTATTCTTCGTAGAAATTCCGGTGCGCTGCGGCCTTGACCAGGTCGCCCTTCGCCAGATTGTCGAACTGGTTGCGGAATGCCGCCTTATGGCGATCCAGGTTCATCGCCATGAAGGCGGTCAGCTGGACAAAACCTGGATAGACCCGCCGGCCGGCGCCAGGAAAGCCGCGCGGTACGGACGCAATCAGGTTCTTCTTGAACCAGGAGATCGGCTTTTCGTTCGCAAGCTTGTTGACCTTGGTAGGGTTCAGCCTTGTATCGATCGGGCCGGCCATCAGGGTCATGGTGCGCGGCTGCGAACGATTGTTCATCTGCGCCATCACCGCCACCGACACCAGCACCGCCACCGCGGGCTGACAGACGGCCAGCACGTGGGAGCCGGGGCCGAGAATCTCCAGGAAGCGGATGATATGGTCGGTATATTCGTCAAAGCCGAACACGCCGTCCGACAGAGGGATGTCCCGCGCGTTATGCCAGTCGGAGATATAGACGTCGTGGTCCTGCAGCAGAACCTTCACCGTGCCGCGCAGCAGCGTCGCGAAATGGCCGGACATCGGCGCGACGACCAGGATCTTGGGCTGCTTCAAAGGCGGCTGACCCGCGGGCATATCCTTGGCGAAATGCAACAGCGTGCCGAACGGGGTGCTGAAGGTCGCTTCCTCACGGATCGGGATGCTGCGATTGCCGACGTTCACGCTGCCGATGTTGAAGGGTGGGCGGCTATGCGTCGTGCCCGACTCGGCGATCAGTTCCAGCGCGGCCGCGACATAGGACGGCAGTCCCCCGGTATCCATCGCCATCATGCGGGCTTGCGGAAGGGATTGGTAAGGCCAGGCCTGGCGCATCATGCCAGCGGTAAAACGTGCAGCCGCCTTGAACGGTTCAAGACTATCCATGGCAGCCTGATAGGATTGGTACATCACGGAGTTGA